>CALAQT010000152.1 GCA_937888775.1 uncultured Actinomycetes bacterium
AGCACGTCGCCGCTGCGCCAGGGCTCCTCAAACTGGGCTGGCAGCTCCCAGGCCGCCAGGCCGAGGTCGCGGACAGCATCCGCGAGCTCGGATTGCGGTGGACGCCCGCCGCGCACGTAATGCAGAACGTTACGCGAGAGCTCACGCGCGCTGCGGGCCGCGAGGTCGGCGTGGCCCACGGTGCGGGCGTAGCGCTCGAGCTCCGCTCGCGTGGCGCGCCGCAGCGGCGCCCAGCGGGCAGTGTCGGTGCCGAGCAGTACCGCGTGCCTCAGCTCGCGCACATGGACCTCGATATTCTCGGCCGCCTGCGCGGCGGCCTCACCGCGGCGCACGTCACCGGCCGCCAGCGCCCCGGCCGCATCGCGCAGCACGACCCCCAGCTCACCGAACACGGCGTTCGTGGCCCGAGCGACACCGAGCACGGGATCGGGCGGAAACACGAGCGTATGCACCGCCAGCGCCACCCCACCCCCGATCAGCACGTCGAGCAGACGCACCTCGGGCGTCGAGGACAGCGTCGCCACGAGGATCGCCGACACGGCTGCCTCGGTCACCAGCAGCTCTCCCCCTCCGAGGATGACGGCCGCCAGCATCGCCAGCACGACCAGCAGTCCGATCTGCGGCAGTCCGCTCCCCATCGCCCGTAGCAGCAGGTCCGCGAGCACGATTCCCAGCATCACTCCACCGATCAGCTGCACCGCTCGCTGCCTCCGCTCCCCAAACGCCGCGCCCAGCGAGATCACCGCAGCGATCGACGCGAACGCCGGCCGATGCTCGACACCCAGCAGCACGGCCAAGTACCACGCTCCGACCGCGGCCACAGCCGTCTGCAGAATCGGCCACAGGTGGCCATGCACCCGCCGGAGCGCCAACTGGATGAGTCCTGTCGTCATGATACAAACACCCCTCCTTCTAGAAGCCGTTACACCCCCGACTGCACGTGATAACCGGGCGGCCACATTCCCACCGAGGTCAGCTTGAGGGCGCCCGCCTCCGGGTTGACGGGAGCGGCGGTCCTCAGGGCGTCGTTCCAAAGGCGGCGATCCCGAAGTCGCCGCCGGCGTACACGGTCGAGCCCGATACCGCAAGCGCGAACGTGCCGAACATGTTCATCTTGGGGTCCCAGGGGGTCGCGCGGCCGGTGACGGCGTCCACCGCGGCGATGTAGTTGCGCGCGCGGCCGCCGATCCTGGCGAACTGGCCGCCGGCGTACACGGTCGAGCTCGATACCGCCAACGTGTCCACGATCGCGGGCTCGGTTTCAAGAGGGGTTTCGGCGTATGGGTTCCAGGCGCTCGCTGCGCCAGTGGTGGCGTCTAGCGCGGCGATGCCGCCGCGCGATCGGCAGCCCATCGAGGTGCAACTGGCGCCGATCGAGGTGAAGCTGCCGCCGGCGTACACGGTTGAGCCTGACAGTGCCAGTGCGTTCACCGGGGCGTTGGCGTTGGGATTCCACGCAGTCGCTGCGCCGGTGGTGGCGTCTAGCGCGGCGATGCGGTTGCGGGCGCTGCCGCCGATCGAGCGGAAGTAGCCGCCGGCGTACACGATCGAGCCCGACACCGCCAACGTGCTCACCGGGGCGCTGGCGTTAGGGTTCCAGGCGGTCGGCCGGCCGGTCGTGGCGTCCAGCGCGGCGATGCCGTTGCGGGCGCTGCCGCCGATCGAGCGGAAGTAGCCGCCGGCGTACACGATCGAGCCCGACACCACCAACGTGCTCACCGGGGCGCTGGCGTCGGGGTTCCAAGCGGTCGCCCGACCTGTTCTGGCGTCCAGCGCGGCGACGTAGTTGCGTGCGCGGCCGCCGATCGAGCGGAACTCACCGCCGGCGTACACGATCGAGCCTGACGCCGCCAGTGCATCCACGGAGACACCGGCGCCGGGATTCCACGCGGTCACGCGATCGCTGGTGGTGTCCAGCGCGGCAATGCGGTTGCGCGCCACGCCGCCGATCGCGTTAAAGAAACCGCCGGCGTACACGGTCGAGCGCGACACCGACACCACCGTCGCGCCGTAACCGATGGCGTCGGGGTTCCATGCGGTCGCCCGACCTGTTCTGGCGTCCAGCGCCGCGATGTAGTTGCGCGCGCGGCCCCCGATCGAAGTGAAGAACCCGGCGGCGTACACCGTCGAGCCCGATACTGCCAGGCCCAGGACGCCGCTGTTGGCGCGGGGGTTCCACGCCGTCGCGCGGCCCGTCCCGGCGTCCAGCGCGGCGATGTACCTGCGCCCACGGCCACCAATCGAGCGGAAAAGACCACCGGCGTACACCGTCGAGCCTGAAACCGCCAGCGTGCTCACCCGACCGCCGGCGTTTGGGTTCCAGGCGGTCACGCGACCGGTCCTGGCGTCCAGCGCAGCGACGTGGTGACGCGCACGGCCGCCAACCGAGGTGAAGTCGCCACCAGCGTAAACGGTCGAACCCGACACCGCCAACGCGCGCACGCCGAAATAGATGCCATCGGAGCTGCCGCTGGCGCCCGGGTTCCACGCGGTCGCGCGACCGGTCCTGGCGTCCAGCGCCGCGATGTAGCTGCGCGCCCGCCCCGCGATCGAGCGGAACTCACCACCGGCGTACACCGTCGATCCCAACACCGCCAGCCCGTCCACGGTTCCGTTGGCGCCCGGATTCCACGCGGTCACCCGGCCGGTTCTGGCGTCCAGCGCAGCGATCCGGTTGCGCGGCCGACCGCCGACAGAGCGAAACTCACCGCCGGCGTACACCGTGGAGCCCGACACCGCCAACGCGGACACCGGAGCGCTGGCGCGAGGATTCCAGACCGGATCCACGCTGCCATCGGCCCTGACGTGCGCCAGATCCGCGCGTGCAACCCCCCCGACCATGGTGAACTCGCCGCCCACGTAGTAGCCGCCGTGGCCGTCTGGAACTGCCGCGTAGACCTCCCCGTCGACCTTGGGGAACCGCGCCACCGGCAACCCACGCGTCAGACTGACAGGCACCCCACCTCCCGTGTAGGGGCCAATCGAGGTGAAGCGGCCACCGACATACAAGAGCTTGCCCGCCGGCAGCACCGAGTTCACCATCCCGTCCGTGATCCACACCGATGACGGCACCGAGCTCGTACCCGCGGCCTGAGCCACCGTCGACAGCAACCCAAACAGGCCCAGCACGACCGCGCTCAGCAAGGCAAGACCAGCTCTCCCGAGCCCTCCGTGGCGCGCACGGCAACCGAGACGAGATGTCCAGCGCGCGGTCATACCCCTTCACGGTAGAACGCCGGCACAAGCGCTCAACCGCGGTCCAGCGCACAGTTCCGGCCCAAACTACGGACACGCACAGCCCGTGCCCGCAAGCCCCGCCGACACCAACTGGCTCCCACCTTTCCCGGGCATCCAGCAGCGAGACGTACGCAGCGCTCCCGAGCACTCGCGGGCCCTATTGTTGCCGCAACCGCGTTAGTACTTGGCCGTGCTCGCAGCCTGTGGTTAGCTCGGATGTGGGGTGTCTGGTGGCGGGGTAGTGTCGGCTTGGGTGCCCGGGCCCCTCGGCTTGACTGGGCCGTCATCGCGAGCACGAAGGAGGCAGTCGAGATGCAGCGACCCTTTCCGGGCTTCGCGACGTATCCGACCCACCACTGCGTGACCGGGTCGCTGAGGCACATCTACGACTATCACGGGTTCCCGATCTCCGAGGACCTCCTGCTAGGGCTCGGCCGTGGGCTCGGGTTCGTGTACTTCCATATCAAGGGCACCGACCCGTTTTACGGTGGCAGGGCCAACTTTGCCGGTCCCAAGGAGGAGGGCCTGGAGAAGACGGCGGGCAGGCGAACCGGTGTGGCGGTCGAGTCGTACGCGACGTCGAGCGCCCGCAAGGCCCAGAGCGCGCTGCGCGCGCTACTGGGGGCGGGTGAGCCGGTGCTCGTGTATCTGGACATGGGGTTCCTGCCGTACTTCGAGTTCCCCGAGGAGTATCACTTTGGTGGGCATGTAATCGTCGTGGCCGGATACGACCCGGCCACCGGACGGGTGCTGGTCGCCGACCGCGACCGGGAACTGCACCCGGTCGAATGGGACGCGCTCGAGAAGGCGCGCGGTTCGGAGTACAAACCATTCCCGCCGCGGCACACCTGGTTCACGTTCGGCTTCGCCGCCGCTCGCCCACCGACCCCGGCTGACGTTCGGGAATCGATCGGCGAGGTGTGCCACAGGATGCTGGCACCACCGATCGCCAACGTCGGCGTCAAAGGGATCCGGAAGGCGATCCGGGAGACTATGCGGTGGCCGGAGGTCCTCGACGCGGAAGCGCTGCGCCGGACCTGTTTCAACGTGGCGATGTTCATCGACCACCGCGGCGGCACCGGCGGAGGCATCTTCCGCTACATGTACGCTCGCTTCCTCGGCGAGGCCGCGTCGATCACCGGCGAGAGCCGCCTGACCGGATTGGGAACGGAGCTGACCGCGATCGGCGACCGCTGGGAGGAGGTCGCCGGCGCCTTCGCCAAGGCGGCGCAGGCCGAGAACCCAACGGACCTGCTCGAGACGGCTACCGGGCCGATGCACGAAATCGCCGACCGCGAGCAGGACTTCTGGGAACGCCTCGACGCCACGATCGCCGCCTGAACACGATCGACGACAAGACCGGCGACGCCGTCCACTGGTTGCTCTCCTCAGAGGAACCCGGGCCCGGACGGCCGCTGGCAGCCCGGTGCCTACTGGTGGAAGCCGCCCGGCACGGCACGCGGCCACGTCGAGGTCGTCGACTGGGGCCGATCCGCTCCAGACGAGATGATCACCCTCAACGCGTTGCGGATACTCCGGATCGGATCGGCATAGGCGAATCCGCCAGCTTCCCATTGGGAGATGGGCCGCGAGCGCACAGCCGTGCGGGGCCAGCAGATCGAGATCATCGACGTGAGAGCTCAGGCAGACACCGCAACCGGCACCTCCACCCTCGATGGGCATACGATCGCGACCTTTCAGCTGAGCCGGTCGAGCGGCAAGTGGCTGATCAAACGCGAGCAGCCCATCGGCCAGGGACGAAGCACCGGCTCGAGCGCCAGCACCAGCGCGGCTGGTCCGACGCAGGCGCGCGTCACCATCGTCGCGCGATGCCTGCAGAAGACGTTCGGAGCCGAGAACGCCGGCTCGGAGAGCGACGGGGGCGTTCCGCACGTCGTCCTGGCGGTCGGCGTCGATCGCGTCTCGGCGGCGATGGTTGAGGTGTTCGCTTCTATGCCTGTATCGAGCGTCGCCTCGGCATCGACATCCGCAACGCTCAGGGGATGCGACGCGCCTGGCCGGGACGTGATCGAGAACCCGAGGCATCGAAGTCGCAGCGGCTAGGCCGCGCTTCTGGCGGTGGCCTGCCGGATCCGGCCGACCTTACGCCCGCACGTCCATCGGCGCCGGCGGCCCGCTCGGCGTTGCGCGCCTCGCGGGCCGCTGGTGCGGCGCCTCGTTCGCCCCCGGCGCCCCCGACCAGATCACAAGCCTCGATCTCCGTGTCGTGGCTTCCTGCTCAGTTGGCGTACGTGGCCTGGCAGGCCTGGATCTTCGTCGCGTCGGTGCCGGCCGCTGCCACGCATGTGGTCAGCTTCGCAGTGTTGCCCAGCTGCTGCTGCTGGGCCTGCCCGCCGGCGGCGCGCGCCTGGCCGCTGACGCTGCCAAGCTGCCCCTGGGCTTGATTGACCGCCTGCTGAGTCTGTTGCAGGCCGGACTTGAGCGCCTGGTTGGCTGTATTCATGCTCGGCTGAATCGCGGTGAAGTAGACCACGGCGAAGATCGCCAGGGACGCCGCCATTCCGGCCAGCCAGATCCGCCAGTTGCCGGTAACTAAAACCATTTCTAACTCCTTGTTGAATCGATGTGTGGTTGGTTGTCTGCTGACGCCACGGCAGCACGCGGCCGCCGGGGACATCGAGGGCCGCCTCGGTCAGGCGGCTGTGGTTGCCAGTTGCGCGAGCGCCGCCTCCCAATCGATCACGAGCTCGCGATCGTCACCGTCGGGCATCCGCTTGGCGGGCACGGTGTTGCCCGGATAGAGCAACGGCAGAGCCGCCGCGGGGACCGGGTTGCCAACCTGGACCTGGTACGGGGGTCGCCCCTCGGCCATGACCGTCAGCACGAAGGCGTACATGTCCTTGCCCTTCGAGCTGCGCATTCCGAGCGGCTGGCTCTGCACGATCACTGCCTTGCACGGCACGCCCAGCTCGAGGATCCGCGCGGCCGACCCGGTGTTCGGATCGCCGGAGCTGGCCATCGTCACCGTCGGCGGCTCCTCGCCGAGCGACAGCGCGATGCGGCTGTGATCGTTGGGATCGACGCGCACCGCGACCGTTGCCCCGGGCATCATCAGCTGCGGCAGGATCGTCGCTCTGACGGCCTGCCGGCAGGTGGCCGTGTAGCGTGGCGCGTTGTCGAGCGCAACCTCGACCGTGAACACGCAGACATGCGCGGGGTCGAAGTCCGCTCCTGTGCTGACCGACGTCTGCTGGACGCTGACGATGATCCCGCGGCCAAGCAGCCCCTGATCGAGCAGCTCCTTGGGAACCGACCCGGAGAGGTTGCGCATCTTGTTCAAAAGCCCCATTGTCTGTCCCTCCTGTGGGAACGTGGATTTGATGCGCCGTACCCTGAGCGGCCTCGCCGAAGGCGCACCAAAGAACCGCCAAAGCGAGGCCTTGTTCTGCGGCGGGTGGGGAGCTAGGCTCTGGCGGGGTGGCCGGCGGCGTTTGTCGTTTTGGGGTGCTTGGTCCGCTTGTGCTCGAGCGGGATGGACGAGCCGTGCCGCTGCCGAGCGGCCGTCAGCGCTCATTGCTTGCGTTGTTGTTGCTGGGTGGGGGTGTGCCGCTCTCGCGTGACCGGCTGATCGATGAGCTATGGGAGGAGCGTCTGCCCGCGAGCGCGGTGTCGGCATTGCATGTGCATCTCTCGAAGCTGCGGGGGCTGCTCGTGCTGGAGGCGGCCGGGTATGCGCTCAGGCCGGGGGGCTTTGAGGTTGATGTGTGGCGTTTCGATGCGCTGGTGGAGCAGGCGAGGGCGGATGGCGGGCAGGCAGGGCCGCTGCTGGGTGAGGCGCTGGGGTTGTTTCGCGGCGACCCGTTGTGCGATGTGGCGTCCGAGGGGAGCGTCGCGCAGTGGCGCCGGGCACTCGAGGAGAAGCGTTTGCAGGCGATCTTGTTACGGCTGGATGCGAATCTCGCGGCCGGCGCGGCGGGAGAGCTGGTGGCGGAGCTGGAGCGGCTTGCCGGTGAGCATCCGTTTGAGGAGCGTTTGTGGGGTCAGCTGATGCTGGCTCTGTATCGCTCGGGTCGCCAGGCCGATGCGCTTGAGGTCTATCAGCGGGCGCGTCGTTTGTTTGCCGGGGAGCTGGGTTTGGAGCCGGGCGAACTTCTTATGCGACTGCAGCAGCGGATCCTTGAGCGCGACCCGACGCTCCTCCCCCAAGCGCAGGCGTCTGCTGTGGCGGCGCGCGCGGCGTCAAACCTGCCCCGGCCGCTGACGAGGCTAGTCGGGCGCGAGCGGGAGGTGGCGGCGCTGGCGGCGTTCCTCAATTACAGACCAAGCGCGAAGGCCTGGAACCGGCGGCTCGCGGCACGCGCCGCCGAGATCGGCGACCAGCAGGCGCTCGTGATGGCGACCGGCAACCTCTTCGGGCAGGCACTCAACGCGCGCGACCGTGACGAGATGAGACGGCTCAGGCCGGAGCTGCTCGCACTGATCACGCCCGAGACCAGCATCAAGGCCCTCGGATGGATTCACTACTTCCTCGCACTTGACGCGTACGTGGACGGGCAGCTGGAGTCGGCCTGCGAGCATGCGTCACTGAGCGCCGAGAAGGCCGAGGCGATCGGACACGAGTTCATGCTCGCGAGCGCGTCCCGCACGCGGCTGCTCACCCAATCCGCTCGCGACGGCGTGATCGCGCACGCGGCGCTGGCGGAGGCGCTGGAGCTCATGCGCCGGCCCAGCGTCCAGCCGCTCGCCGCCTTCGCGTTGTGGCTCGTCGCCCGCTACGCCGCGGGCGTCGCCCCCGAGGCGGCCGGCCGGTGGCTTGCGCACGCCGAGCGGATCCTCGCTGAGCTCGATTCCGAGCTCTGGCCAGAGAGCGTTCTGCGCGACGAGACAATGGCGGTCCTCGGGATCAACGATCTCGGCCCTCTGCTCGATAGCACCCCACCGCTCGACCACGCCGCGGCGCTCGCTGACGCGGCCGCCTGGCTGGCCGAGCGAGACCCCGCCGAGGAAGTCCCGCGCGAGATGGCGCAGCACTTCAGTTCCGCCGCGAGCTGACGCCTGGCTCTACGGCGAGCTGGCCGCCGCCACGCTGGCGGCTAGCGTCGAGCGCCGGCTTCCGGGGTTGCGGCCAAGAGTCCCGAGCCCGAGGGCACCGTGTTGGCAGGCAACCAGGACTACTCCGCCACGCCGGCCGCTAGCAGCCGCGGGGAGTCGGGAGCCACATCACACGCGTTGATCACTGCCTCGCGCGGGGGGAGGGCATTCTTTCTGGCAACTTCCGCGAAGAACCGCGCGCTGCGCTTCGGGAGACGGCGCTGCGTGCCGAAGTCAACGTAGACGAGACCAAAGCGCTGCTGGTAGCCCCATGCCCATTCGAAATTGTCCATCAGCGACCAGACAAAGTAGCCGGCGAGCTTGACTCCGTCCCGGATCGCGCGCCAAGCGGCGTCGAAGTGGGGGTGCAGGTACTCGACACGCTCGAAGTCGTTGACCTCGCCGTCCGGGTTGATGTAGTCGCCGGCGGCACACTCGTTCTCGGTGATGTACAGGGTGAGTGCTGGTGCCTCGGCCGCAAGGGCCTTGAGTTGATCGTAGAGGCCGTCGGGCTCGATCAGCCAGTCCATGGGCGTGCGCGACACTCCGGCTGGGATGTAGGTAGCGATCCCTGGATGGCCCGCCAGCGGCATTTCGTCGCTGCGCAACTGCGCCCAGTCCGCGAGCCTGACGTAGGTCGGGCGATAGTAGTTGACGCCCAGGAAGTCAATCGGCGCGCTGATCAGCTCCATGTCCCCGGGTGCCACAAGCGCGTCGGGGGGCAGCAATTCGGGTCGAGCCAGTGCCGGATAGGAGCCGTGGAGAACCGGATCGAGGAAGATCCGGTTCAGCTCGGCGTCGGCGACCGCGGCCGCGCTCCGAGCCTCCTCGTCGGCGGCCCGGACCGGATCCAGGTCGACCGGCGTGCCCGCCGGAAGCGCGGCCCGCAAGGCCTGCAACGCCAGGCCGTGCGCGAGCAGCAGATGATGCGTGGCTGCCGCGGCGAGCGTGTCGTCGGCGTGTCCGGGCGCGTGGGTGCCCAGGCGGTAGCCTTGATCGGCCACGACCTGTGGCTCTGAGACGGTGGTCCACAGCGCGATCGCGTCGCCGAGCTCCGTGGCGACGATCGCCGCGAACTCGGCAAAGCGCAGGGCGGTGTCTCGGTTGG
The DNA here is from genome assembly GCA_937888775.1 of uncultured Actinomycetes bacterium. The sequence goes on from CALAQT010000152.1 coordinate 9,398, forward strand.
CCCAGCCACCGTCGTCCTCGAGCGCCTGTGGCAGATCCCAGTGATAGATGCGGGTCGTCCTCTGCCCGACTCACCACGAGCACGACCGCGAGGTGTCGCTGCTCGACCGCCTGATGCACGGCACGACCGATGGCGGCCTGCTGATCCTGCCGGAGGAGTCGAGCGACGAGCTCGAAGCGCTGCACGACCACGGCTACCGGTTCGTGATCATCGACCCGCTGAAACGGGTCGATGAGCGCGTCCCGGCGGTCTCGGCGGCTCACTCATCCGGAGCGAGCGAGGCGACCGAGCACCTACTCTCGCTCGGTCACCGGCGGATCGCGGCGATCACCGGGCCAAGAGGGTGGATCGCCACCGAGGACCGACTACGTGGATACCACGCATCGCTCGCGGCCGCCGGCGTCATGCCCGATCCCGAGTTGGTGATCGAGTCCGACTTCCACGCAACCGGCGGCGTGAGCGCAGCGCTGGAACTGCTCGAGCGGCCGAGTCCCCCGACCGCGATCTTCGCGTTCAACGACATGCTGGCGATCGGCGCGCTGCAGGCGGCGCGGGCCCGCGGCCTGCGGGTGCCCGAGGAGCTCTCGATCGTCGGGTTCGACGACACCGCGGAGGCATCGCTCGTCACCCCGCCACTCACGACTGTCCGCCAACCTCTGGCCGAGATGGGAAGAATGGCCGTGAACCTGCTGATCCGCCTGCTCGAGGAGCAGCGATTCGAAGCGCTCCATGTCGAACTGGCGACCAAGCTCACGCTACGCGAGTCGACGGCTGCACCGGTGCGGGCTCCCATCGGCTGACCTGACCGTCCGCGGTGCGCCGTACATTGGCTCACGTGACCGCGTTCGAGTTCTCGGAGCGCTTGTACCGCGTCACTTACGACGAGGCCAGGCTGCTGGCCGAGAAGCTCCGAAACTACGCAAAGGGAACCTTCCCCAGCGACATCGCGCTGGCGTCCCAGCTCAGCGGTAACCCCAACTGGACCGATGGGGCGCTGGCCGTGGCCGACTGCATCGAGGACGTGCTGGTCGACCGATTCACCGGGCCGGTGCCGCTCGAGGGCAAGGCGGCCGAGGCAACGTTCTGGACCCTGCGGCTGATGCAGGGGCTCGGTGGATCGACCCACCCGAGTGACATGGCGGCCCTCCGCGATGCGCTCGCAACGCGGTTCGCCGCGAGGGCCTCGACCTCAAGCTAAAGCCAGGCGGCAGCCCGCGCTAGCCGAGGTCGGCGTCCGTCTCGCCCCAGCGGATCACCGCGCTCCCATGAACGCACTTGTCATCGACCGCACGGTCGGCGACCATCAGCTTCTACCTCGGCGATGAACCACGAGGAGGTGAGCGCCGCCGCTGCGAGCGCGCTGTCGATGACGGTCGCGCGCGCTTCGGTGCGCGAGACGGGGTTGCCGAGCCGCTCGCCGGTGTCGCGCTTGCCGGCAGCGAGACCGAACATCGCGGCCACGGTCAGGGCCAGCCAGCGATGCCTAGCGCCGAATGCCGGGGATGGGAGTGTGAGCTCAACGTGAGCGCACTCTGGACAAGTGCGGCGACGGGGTCGCCCGCAAGCTCCAACGGCCCGTCGGCGGTCGCGCGCAGCTCGATGACTAACGGTGATGGTCGTGACCGCGGACTGTGGCCCACGACTGCCAGCTGATGCGCAGGATGACGAGCGTGATGGCCAGGCCGATAAGCGGGTCGGCGATGGGGGCGCCGACGGCGACAACGACCGCCGAGGCGATGACCGCCAGCGAGACGTAGGCGTCCGCGCGAGCGTGGTTGCCGTCGGCGATGAGCGCGGGGCTGTGGAGGCGATGTCCGGCGCGCCTGCGGACCTTGGCGGCGATGAAGTTGCCCAGGTACCCGATAACGCCGGCGAGCGCGAGCACCCACAGGTGGGTGGGTGGACTCTGGTGGATGAGGCGGAGAACCGCCTCGACCCCCGCCACGCACGCGCTGATGAAGATGGCCGCAACGACGAACAGTCCCGCCTTGCGCTCGGCTCTCTGCGAACGCATCAGGAAGGCGATTCCCAAGGGAACTGCGGTGAGCGCGTCCCCGAAGTTGTGGATGAGGTCGGCCAGCAGTGCGACCGAACCCGACAGTACGAAGATGAGCGTCTGAGCGACGGCGGCGAGGCCGAGCACTCCGAGGGAGATGAGCACGGCGCGCACGCCCTCGCGCGAGCGCTTGATGGAGTCATGAACAAGGCCGTGGGAGTGGCCATGGTCGTCATGGCCGGGGGAATGCTCTTGACGGCTGTGCGCGTGGTCGTCTTGGGCATGGTCATGTCCAAGATGCACATGCTGGTGCTCGTCGACGTGAGCGTGCTGCGGCGCACCCACCTCACGCCTCCTGAAGCTCGACGCTGCGGACCGACCTGCTGCGACCTTGGCGCAGATGCTCGACGTGGGAGATGGCCTGTTCGAGCAACTCTCCCACGTGGTCGTCATGCAGGTCATAGACAACCTGGCGCCCGTCACGGCGGCCTACGACAAGGCCCAGATGACGAAGCACGCGTAGTTGGTGAGATACCGCTGAGGGCTCCATGCCGACGGCTGACGCCAGCTCGTTCACCGGGCAAGGTCCGGTGTGGAGCCTGCCGAGAATAAGCAGCCGACTCGGCGTGGCGAGGGCTTGCATCGTCTCAGCGACTGCGTGGGCGAACTCGGCGTCGAGCTCGGAAGGTTCGTGGTGGTTCCCGCCATGAGCCATGTACGTCAGAATAGCTGAACGGGCTTTCAGGCGTTGGTCTTTGGGCAAACGTCGGCGCTGCGGCGTGGTCGCGGTTGCCGAGGGCGACGTGCCACGGAAGAATGTCGCGGCATTAGCCTCAAAATGAGGTCAGATCGTGCCCGCCGCACCTGCGGCGCGTTTCGTGGTATGCGGGGCCGGTGGTTTTGCGCATTCGAACCGCGGCTTCGTACGGGTGCGTGCGGTGGATCGAGACGCCAAAGTGGGATCACGATGAGCTCACGTGGGTCCACGCTGCACGCAAGGGTTTTGCGCGCACGCGAGTTGCTCAGTTTGAGTCCCGGGCGTGTGCGTCATGGCGTTGTGTGGGTGGGTGTCGTGGTCGCCGCGCTCGTGGCGGTGCTGGTTTCGGTGCTGGTGCTCGATACCGGCGGGCATCAGGCAGCTGTGCGGAACTCGCAGCCGCCGGCTTCGCCAGAGGCGGCCGGCCAGTCGGGCCAGTCCACGCTGCCGCTGGCCGAGCTGAGGATCCCGGCGCAGGGCGCGACGATCAGCGTCCCGCGCTCGTTCCTGGGGATCTCGACTGAGTACTGGACGATCCCGGTCTGGGCGAACCATCTCTCGCTGCTGGGGCAGGTGCTGTCCTCGCTCGCCCCGGACGGTCCGATCGTGCTCCGAATCGGCGGGTCCTCGGCCGATCAAGCGCGCTGGGCTCCCGCACAGGAGCTGCCAGAGTGGGTGTTTGAGATAACGCCGTCGTGGCTGAGACAGGTCCGCCAGATCGTCAATCGCTTCGGGGTGCGAGTGATTCTCGATCTGAACCTGGTCACGGCAACGCCTCAGATCGCGGTCCGGTGGGCGCGCGCGGCCGAGGCGGCGCTACCCACGGAAAGCATCGTCGGGTTCGAGATCGGCAACGAACCGGATATATACAGTCCGGCCTCGTGGCGGAAGACCACCGGCGGCGGCAAAGGCTCCACCACCCTCCCCAAGCGGTTGACCGCGAGCAGCTACGCCAAATCGTTCCGCGCCTACGCTAAAGCGCTGGCTCGTGTCGACCGTGGGGTTCCGCTGTTCGGCCCAGCGCTCTCGGAACCCGCCACCAATCTCAACTGGATCTCCCAGCTGCTCGCGGGCGCGCATCCGGGGCTGCGCGCGATCACCATCCACCGATATCCGCTGTCGGCCTGCTCGCACCAAGGATCAAAGACGTTCCCCACCATCGCGCGGGTACTGAGCGAGAGCGCCACCGCCGGGATGGCGAGAACCGCCAAGGGTGCCGTCCGGAGCGCCAGGCGAGCGGGCCTGCCGGTGCGCCTGACCGAGATCAATTCCGTCACCTGCGGCGGCCGGAAGGGCGTCAGCAACACGTTCGCGACCGCACTATGGGCGCCTGATGCGCTATTCGAACTGCTCAAAGCCGGCGTGAGCTCGGCCGCCGTCCACGTCCGCGCCGACGCGATCAACATGGCCTTCTCACTCAGCAGCCATGGACTCGTCGCCTACCCACTCCTCTACGGGCTCGCGCTGTTCTCAAGGACACTGGGGCCAAATCCGCAGCTGCTGCCGCTACGGCTGAAGGCTCAACCGTCGCTACGGCTCAAAGCATGGGCGGTGCGGGTGAGCGGCAACACCCTGCATGTCCTGCTGATCGACAAGAGCACACACCCAGCCCGTGTGTCCCTCCAGATCTCGGCCACCGGTCCGGTGACAGTCCAAAACCTGCTCGCCCGCTCGGCGCGCTCAACCTCAGGCGTGACCCTCGACGGGCAGCAGCTTGGCGCGCAAGGCCGCTGGGAAGGAACCCCCACCACCGAGACGATCAACCCGGGCACCGGCGGCTACCAGGTGACCGTCCGCGGGATTAGCGCAACCCTCGTGACCGCGACCCTCCCCGCGGGCGCACTCGCAGCCAAGCACCTTCGCTGACCTCCCACAAGCGGACCGCAATTCTGTGCGAAACGGTGGTCGCGGATAATCCGCGAGCACACCCAGCGCAAGAGCGGGCGCCTACGGATGCGCGTGGCAGACCGAATCGCGAAGCTCGAGCGATGAAGCTCGCTCCCACCGCGGGTTCGCCCGACCGTCCCCGAGCGGTCGGGCCACTTGTCTCCGATCTGGGAGCAGCGCAGCGTTCTAGTGACGATCATCTGCGCCGGCTGATCGAGCATCGGGCCCGGATCCTGGCTGTGGTCGCGGTATGCGCGATCGTGGCTGGTGGCGCGCTTCATCTGATCGGACAAGGTTCGGCGGGAGACGGTGTGTGGCGGGCGGCTGTTGCTCTGCTCGCGGCCGAGCTGTTTGTTGAGGTCGTACGCACGGTGGCGGTTGATCATCACATGGGTGTTGACACGATCGCGCTGGTCGCGATGGTCGGCGCGCTGGCGCTTGGCGAGGAGCTCGCAGGGGTTGTCGTGGGGTTGATGTTCTCTGGTGGCGCGGCGCTTGAGGATGTTGCATCTAGCCGTGCCCGCCGTGAGCTGACCGCGCTCGTCCAGCGCGCTCCGAAGCTCGCGCGGCTCAGGATCGGAGATCGGCTGGTGCAGGTGCCCGTCGAGCGGGTCGAGATTGGGGACATTGTGTTGGTGGGAACCGGGGAGGTGATCCCGGTGGACGGGACACTGGAGAGCGGCGAGGCGGTAATCGACACCAGCACGCTGACCGGCGAGCCATTGCCAGTGACCGTGTCCAGGGGCATGAGCGTGCTCAGCGGCACCGCGAACGCCGGGGCGCCCTTTGAGGTAACGGCCGATCGAGCGGCGGTGGAGAGCGCGTATGCGGCGCTGGTTCGCCTGGTCGAGCAGGCGCAGGCGCACCGCGCGCCGTTTATGAGGATGGCCGACCGTTATGCCGGCTTCTTCCTTCCCGTGACGCTGCTGGCTGCCGGTGGTGCGTGGGCGCTCAGCGGCGATCCGGTCAGGGCGCTGGCAGTCGTGGTCGTCGCGACTCCGTGCCCACTGATCCTTGCCGCGCCGATCGCGTTCGTCTCCGGCCTCTCGCGGGCTGCGCGCTCGGGCGTGATCGTCAAGGGCGCCGGCGCGATCGAAACCCTGGGTCACGCCCGGACCGTGCTGTTCGACAAGACCGGCACGCTCACGGTCGGCACACCCGACGTCCGCCAAGTGATTCCGTGTGATGGCATCGAGGCGGGGGAACTGTTACGTCTCGCGGCGTCCGTGGACCAGCTCTCAGCGCACGTGCTGGGTAAAGCGCTCGTCCGAGCCGCCCGCGAAGCGGGGCAGACGCTCAGCACGCCTTCGGGTGTTCGGGAGGAGCCTGGTCAGGGCATCAAGGGATTCCTAGACGGTCGCAACGTCGCGGTCGGCAGCCGCGCGTTCCTACGCAGCGTCGGGGTCCCCGAAGCCGAGGTCGCATTGGTGGTCGCGCTGAGCGGCTACGGCTCCGCAGAAGCGCACGTGCTCGTCGCGGTCAATGGACATCTCGGCGGCGTGATCGTGATGGCCGACGAGCTGCGACCAGACGCCGATCAGATCGTGCCGCGGCTGCGCGCCGAGGGAATACGTCACATCGCGATGGTCTCCGGAGATCGCCGCTCGGTTGCCGAGCGAGTCGGGCGCGAGCTCGGTGTCGACCGGGTGTACGCCGAGCAATCCCCCGAGGAGAAGCTCGAAGTGGTTCGCAGCCTGCGCGAGCGCGATGACTTGCGCCCGGTGATCATGGTCGGCGACGGCATCAACGACGCGCCCGCGCTCGCACTCGCGGACCTTGGCGTCGCGATGGGAGCCGCCGGAGCCACCGTCTCATCAGAAACCGCCGACGCAGTCATCACCGTCGACCGGATCGACCGCGTCGCGGAGGCCGTGCACGCCGGGCGCCGAGCCGTCTTCATCGCACGCCAAAGCGTGCTCGCCGGCATGGGCCTCAGCATCGCCGCCATGGGCGTCGCAGCCGGCGGCTACCTCCCACCCGTCGCCGGCGCGCTGCTCCAAGAAGCCATCGACCTCGCGGTGATCCTCAACGCACTCCGCGCCCTCCGCGGATGAAGCAACTCGATCAACCCGAAAATGACCCAATGAAAGAGGCGCACGATGAGGACCCTTCGCCAAGCCGCGGATGACTTTCTCTCCCAGCACCGGATTGCCGTAGCTGGGGTGTCGCGTGATTCCAAGCAGCCAGCCAACCTGATCTATCGTCGGCTTCGCGATACCCATCAACCCCAACGCCGAGGAGGTGGAGGGTGACCGCTGCTATGAGTCGGTGGGCGCGATCCCCGACGGCGAAGGCTGACAGGGCAGCCTTGGCTCCGGGATACAGCACGCGGGCGGCAGGAGTTGATCGCAGGCCGTGACGCCCCCGGTCGAATAGGACGACGCCTGTGCGGCGCTCGAGCGACTGCAGTCGTTTGGGCAGGCGTTCTGGCTGCGATCCCTCGCACTGCCGAGGTTGGATTCATCGAGGGCCTTGACCCGCTCGACGGCCTCGAAGCGACCAAGTGTATCGCGACGAGCTCGTCGCCGTAGTCGCAAAAGGACACCGGTGGGGTCGGCGACACAGCGTCAACGCCCGAGAACTCGCGTCCGAGCCATATCTACGGCGCCTCGCGGTGGGCGGCGGTAACCTGGGGCAGTGAGCCGTTTGGTCGGATCCGCGGCGGCGAGATACGCCGAGGACAACACGAGTCCGTTCGATGGACCACTCGCCGCCGCTGCCGCGTGGACGCAGGGCAACACGCCCTCGCCCGGGATGATGAGCGGGCTCGCGGAGGCGAGATTGCTGGAGGCGTTGATCGTTGTCGCCGGCGCGCGTCACGTGCTGGAGATCGGAACCTTCACCGGGGTCGGCGCGCTGACGATGGCGGCGGCTTTGCCTGCTGACGGCCGCGTCACGACCCTCGAGGTCGATCAGGACATCGCGGCCGTCGCGCGCCGCCACATCGACGCTGGTCCAAACGGGGACCGCATCGAGCTGATCGTGGGTGACGCGCTAGAGACGATCGCGAGTCTCGAAGGCCCGTTCGACCTGGTCTACATCGACGCGTGGAAGGCCGACTATCCCGCGTACTACGACGCCGTCCTCCCCAAGCTCGCCGAGCGGGGCGTGGTCGTCGCCGACAACCTGTTCCGCGACGGAGCCGCGCTCGACCCGACCGCCGAGGACGGGGGCACAATCGGGATCCGGGAGTTCGCTCGCCGAGTCCAGCAGGACGAGCGGGTGCACAATGTGCTACTGACGATCGGCGACGGAGTGATGCTTGCCTGGCGCCGTACGGCGGGCGAGCGGTCGCTGGAGCGTCTGGCGCAGACGCGCTGAAGCTAAACATTGTCGGCAGGCCTCATGGTAGACCGGGTGCTGCGCGCGAATCCGGCTCCGTAGCGCTCCTCGGGGTTGTTGTGGGATTGCCCGGATATTGGCCGGCCACGCTGTGCAGGACAGCGAGACGGGGTCCTTCAGCTCCGACGGGACCTTGCGCTCGTGGTTGTTCTGTGCAGGGAAGCCCCCGCGGGGCGTACGTAACTCGGGACGTGGCAAGGGTGGCTGGACCCGCGCGCTCGGACGCCACGGTTCTGTTTGATGTGACTGACCGCGGCCGGGCGCTCTACCGCCATGCCTGCGACAAGCTGAATGCGCTGAGGTCAATGTCGCTTGCGCGCTCGGTCACCCACTGCGCCACCGACTCCCCGATCGCCGCCGAGTGCTTGAAGCCGTGCCCCGAGCAGGGCGACACGATGAACACCGCCTCATGCGCCGGGTGGCGATCGATTACAAAGCGGCTGCCGCGCGTACTGGTGTAAAGACAGGAGACCGTCCGTAGCGGATCGGCCCCCAGCCACGGGAGATGAGGCGCAACGTAGCGCTCGTACATCTCCTCGATCTCCGCCTGCGTCGCGGGGTGCTGCTCGCCGTCTGGCGTGGTCGTCTTCGCATAGGACTCGGTGGCCACCTTCACGCCGCCAGCGGGTCCATCGACAGCGGGGAAACCGTAGCACCCGACGAAGTGGGTGAAGTCCTGCTTCTCGCCCTCAAGCTCCCAGATGAAGATCGGCAAGTCCCGCAGCGCCTCGAAGCCTTCGCGGATTGGAAACCAATAGAGGAGCTGTCGGTGGACGGCAAAGATGTCTCGGCCCTCCGGAAAGAGTTGAGAGATCCAGGCACCGGCGCACAGCACCAGCTGCTGGGCTTCGTAGGTCTCGGCGTCGGTGCTAACGGTCACGCCATTGGCCGAGGCCGTCCATTCTTCAACGTGCTCGCCAAGCCGTAGCTGAGCCCCATGGCGACGGGCTAGCTCCAACTGCGCTCGGACGGCGGCTTCGGGCCGTAGGTAGCCGGCCCCAGGCTCGTAGTACCCCTCGGTCTCCCGATCGACCGCGAACATCGGGAAGCGCCGAATGACCTCAGCGCTTGAGAGGTTCTCATGGGCGATCCGGTACTGACGCGCCACCGCCCGCGTCTGGTTGAGGAACGGATCGCCGGGGTGGGCAAGGATCAGCCCACCCGATCGAGTCAGCAGCTGAGCTCCCGTCTGCTGCTCGATCTCGCGCCACAGCTCGTGCGAGCGGCGGACCAGCGGTACATAGTCGGGCCCCTCGCCAATGGCTAAGCGGGTGATTCTGGTGTCGCCGTGGGTGGAGCCATACGGATGAGGCGGCTCATAGCGGTCGATGCCGATCACAGAAACGCCTCGAGCGGCCAGCTGAAAACAGGTGGCGCTGCCCATGCCACCCAATCCGACCACGATCACATCCGCGTTGCGCAACGTGTTCATCCCCCGCACTTTGCCGGACCCAGACACCAGCCGCGGCGACCTTCCTTTGGATAACGGACGACATCCCAGTCGACGAACAGAATCTCCGATCCTTGCTTGAGGGACAAACTGACGTCGCGCAGTTTGAGAAGCGCTACATCCATGCCGATGGGCAATCTCCCCGTGCTTCTTGGATGACTCACAACCACAGCTGGGCTGCCCCGATCGGCTTCCTGCAACGCGAGAGGCAGATTCTCAGCCCTGTGGTTTGATCGGGATCAGTAAAGCCAGCTGGTGACTCTCGGCCAAGAGCTTTCCATCCGAGGACCACAGCTCCCCGTACTCTTCAATGTGGCCCTCCTGCAGATTGCGGGTCTCAAAACGAGCCAGGACAGGGCCATGAACGTCCTGCTCGGTGTTACGAAGGTAGATGGTGAGTTGCAACGTCGGGGCCGCCGCGGGCGAGGTCAGCCAGCCAAAGATCGCCGGCCACCACAGATCGCAGAGAGCACATAGCCGAGCGGCATCGAGCGGAGCGACGTCATCGCGCAGCGCCAACCACCCCCCAGTGACCCGGTCCACGGCACCCGAGAAGATCGCCGACCCGAAGGTTGGCCGGATCTCGACCTGACTGAACAGCGGCGGCGCCCCCAGAGCGCTCCCGATGTCCACCGCTTCGACCGACCCGAAGCGCGGAGCCTCCGGAGATCCACCCGCCAGAGTCGCCTCCTGCGCGCGCGGCGCCGAACAGATAAGGGTCATCTGAGCGATAAGCCGATCTGCCTGACGCATCCGAACGTCGCAGACCGCTACCCGCTTGCCGCTGCGGAGGATCTCAACCCCGACCTCCACCGGTCCGTGACTCGGAGCCTCGAGGAACTGCACCGAGATCGTGCGCGCGACCGGCGCGTCTGAGCCGAGCTCCGCCTGTGCGGCACGGACCATGGTCGCCGCCAGAACACCGCCATTGGGTGCAGCCGGGCCATCCCAAGCACTGTCGACCACAGCCAAGTAACGCCCCTGACCAACAGGCTCGACAGCGACCGCGCCCTCGAACGGTGTCCGGGCATCAAGTTCAGCGGCCATCCGAAGCCAGCCTAGACGCTTGTTTATGCTGCAACCGTACGAACGGGCGCATCTTCAGGGCGGCCGGGGGAAGCTTACGCCGCACGCTCCGAAGCCGACCCGGCAAATCACCTCGTTCCGAACCGCTAGCGCGATCGAGTATTCCTAGGACGGTGGCCGATCAGGCCGAGTGAGCCCCTTGACAGGTGACCATATGGTCACCTATGATCCCGGCGTGGACATGGACTTGGTGTTCAAGGCGCTTGCCGATCCCACGCGCAGAGGTCTGCTGGACGTGCTGTTCAAGCAGGACGGTCAGACCCTCAGCGCATTAGAGCAACGACCGGCGATGACGCGGTTCGGGGTGATGAAGCACCTGAAGGTGTTGGAGGAGGCGGGGCTCGTCGTGACGAGGCGACGTGGCCGGGAGAAGCTCCACTTCCTGAACGCGGTCCCGATCCGCCTGGTCCATGACCGGTGGGTCAGCAAGTACGCCGAACCCTGGGTCGCGACCCTGAGCGAGCTCAAAAGCGAGACGGAGGAAAACAGCATGGAGAAGATCTTTGAGATCTACATCAAGACGACCCCAGAGCGGCTCTGGGAGGCGATCACCAGCAGCGAGATGCGCCAGAAATACAACTTTGGAGTGGGCGTCAAATCCGACTGGACTCGCGGCTCCCGTTACGAAACGGTGCACCCCGACGCGCCCGGCATCCTCAGCGAGGGCGAGAATCTGGAGGTCGACCCCCCGCGCAGACTCGTTCAGAGTTTCACGGCGTTATGGGGCGATGACGTTAAGCGCGAGGGCACGTCCCGCGTCACGTGGGAGATCGAAGCCATCGCGGACTCTTGCCGGTTGACCGTGACCCACGACCAGCTGCCCGAGAACGCCAACAGTGCGCTTTACGGGGGCTGGCCGATGGTCCTCTCGGGGCTGAAGACACTTCTCGAGACCGGCGAGACGCTCACCACGCCTGGGTCACTGATGTACGCCCAGGGACCCAAGTCGGCGGCTTGAGGCTCATGCAAACCCAAAACCAAACCCAAGCGGAGCGCCAAGATGGCTAACAGTTCCGAGCACACCAGGATCACGGACATCCGGACGGTCGGTGTGCCTGTGAGCGACCAGTGTCGCTCGCTTGACTTCTACGTCGGGAAGCTGGGTTTCGAGAAGCGCCTCGACGCCCCCTTTGGCGACGGCCGCTGGCTCGAGGTCGCACCCCATGGCGCCACGACGTCGATCGCGCTGGTTTCAGCGCCCCAAGGCGCCCCGATCGGAGTCGACACCGGCATCCGCCTCAGCACCGTTGACGCCGAGTCTGACCACGCTGCCTTGCTCGCCGAGGGCGTCGATACGGACGCTGAGATCATGCGGATGGGTGACTTCGTACCACCGATGTTTACGTTCCGCGACCCCGACGGCAACCGCCTCGTGATCGTTCAGCAAGGATGATCGGCACAGCCAGATACAAGCAGGAATGGTCATGACATCAATGACGGAGTCCGCAACACCATGTTGAACCACCGGATTGCAGGCAAAACCGGGTGTCTCAACGACGCTCCGGCTGTGCACGATCGCGAGAGACGACGCGTTTCTGATGCTGCCGGCTTGGCCCACACCGGCAAGCGCCAGCTGCGGGTTGCTTGGAAGTCTCGCCCGCGGGCGGACTGCGGCAATAATCGACCAAGCGTTGGATTTGGCGCGCATGATGGCGTCACCACGAATTGCGGGCTCCTTTCGCGTTGGGTCGCGTTGAGGCAAGTGGGTCACAAGCGAGATGCTCACTCCGTGGCGATGGCGACGAGCCGGTCGCTTGCCGCGATCTCGGGCGTGGCAAGCTGACGGGCTCTGATGCGTCTCCCGGCCCGCCCGACCGTCTATGAGATCAATACGGCAGCGTGGCTGCAGCGGCTCGGTCGCGGGCGCGGGCGCCCGCTTGAGCTGGGCGAGGTTCCGGCCTCCGAGTGGGAGGTGCTGGCGGGGCTGCCGGTCGACGCGGTGTGGCTGATGGGGGTATGGCAGCGGAGCCCCGCCGGCCGCACGGCGGCGCTAGCCCCATTTTCCGCGTAACGATGCGGTAAGCCGGCGGCTGTCAGCGGCTCGGCTGGGT
>CALAQT010000153.1 GCA_937888775.1 uncultured Actinomycetes bacterium
CGTTCATGAAGATGGAAGAGGAAGGCCTCGTCTACCGGCCCGTCCGTCCATGAGGCGGTCCGACATGGGCACCGCCGTTTTCCGCCAGTCCAGAAGACCCGAGCTGATGGGGCCAGGTCTTGCATCTGTTCATCGCCCCGCTAGTCTGCTGCTCGCCACGGGACGACGCCCTCTTTTCCAGGACGAGGCGGCGCATTCAGGACCGCGTGAATGCCTATCTTCCCGCACTCCTGACAGGTGAACAGCTGCGTACGGGCCCCACCACTTCGCCCTTGACGCTTGGAATCGACCGGCCTTTGCAATCAGGGCACTTTCCGGTGCGAGTCAATCGCCACTGCTCATAGAGATCGGCGCTCTGTTCGGAGGTGAAGTAGGGCGCTGGCCTTCGGTCGCCTCAGATGCTGAGAGTAGGCCGCCGACACTCGAGCCGCTCCTACGCAGGGCCACGCCGCCGCGCGTCGATCGCAACTGGACAGACTGCGAAAGCGGAAGCGCCGGATGCACGAAGATGCTTTTCGGAGGTCGCGGCTTGGAAACGATCCGGCATCGCCGTGACTAAGTGCTCTTCGGGGGTGAACCGGCGGCCTCGTTAGGCTGGGTTAAGAATTGCGGACCTATAGTGGCGGGACGAGGACATGTCCCTTAGCCTCGAGACCTTTAAAGAGGTGACTGATGTCGACGATCGCCTTTCACGCCTGGCGCCATGAGCTCCTGGGCCTTGCTGTCGCTTGCCTGACTGCCGCCATCGCTCCATCGTCGTTGGCCCAGTCTGCAGGAGCGGCAGCAGTGACCGGCGAGGTCACGGAAACCCAGGGTCCAGTGTTCGACCTCCTGCGGCCCGGCAACTTCAGCGAGAGTTTTGAGATCGCCTGTTCCGAGTCCGTGGAGATGCTTTCCGCGACGGTCAGCGTCTCCGACATGCCGCTTCTCGGTCGGAAGGCGATGGCTGCGCAAACCAAAGACGACACGACGGCAGCGCCTCAGGAGAAGCCACCAAAGCCTTCGCTACTGGATTTGGGCATTCCTCCGGATCAGTCCCAGGGAAATGCCGAGGCTCAGGCGAGACTCGACAAACGATCGCATATGCTGAAGATCCATCAAACCCTCGGCCTGATAACGCTCATCCCCATGATCGCGACGATCTTCGCTGGCGGCAGTGCCGGCGCCCACGGCAGCACGTCGTCACGCGATCTCCACGGCGCGCTGGGCCTGGTGACGGCGGGCATGTACATCACGACCGCTTCCTATGCCATCCGGGCACCCAGCGTGCCGGGAATGGAAGTTCGCGGCCCCATTCGCGTGCACAAGGCCCTGGCCTGGGTTCATGCAGCCGGAATGATCCTGACTCCCATCCTGGGGGCGATGGCTCGTTCTCAACTCGACCGCGGGGAAAAGGTTCATGGGATCGCCACAGCACACTCGGCCGTGGCCGACGTAACGGTGGCGGCATATGCCGCTGCTATCGGATCCGTAGCGCTCAAATTCTGAGGCGGCGTTCATGAATGAATACATTTTTGTCGAAGGCGGCATGATCGGGACCAATCGCCATGTGATCGGTCGCGGACTGAGACAGATGTTGCCGATGATCTGTCTGCTTCTGGCGGTTCCCGTGCTTGCACAACCGGACCATCAATGGGTGCTGGAAAAGTCAACGCTTACGTATCATGTCTCTCATCCGCTGCATGACACCGACGGCATCAGCCACGCAGCACGAGGGAAAGTTGTTTGTCACGCTGGACAATGCGATGTGCTGATCGCGGCGCCCGTGAAGTCGTTTGATTCGGGAGACAGCAACCGCGATCTTCACATGGTTCAAACCACGCACGGCGCTCAGTTTCCTATCATCAGCGTGCGTATCCGATTGCCCGAATCGGCTTTCGGAGCATCCACGGTCCACTGCGATCTCGAGATCGAGTTCGCGGGTCAGACGGTCCAGTACAGGCAGGTTCCATTCCAGGAGGTGACAGAGGGAATCTACACGCGGATTTCCGGAACGATACCGGCGATGCTTTCCGATTTCAAGATTTCCCCGCCTTCATTCTTAACGGTCCCTGTTAAGAATGAAATGCCGGTGCGAGTGGAGACGACATGGCGTCCAATGTGAAGATAGATTCGGTTTGTCTCCCGTCGCGGCGGGCCAATCTTGAGTCGTCGACCGACCTGCTCCCCAAAGATGGTCCACCTGGGGTGTGAGCTTCCGAGTTGAAAATCGTAGCAGTAGTCGCGCTGTGGATTGCGTGGAAATGTGGAAATCACGCGGCCGTCTCCCGGTGCGCCGCGGCGAAATCGGTGGGTGTCTTCTCGTCGAGGGAGCTGTGCGGGCGAACGTCGTTGTAGTCGAGGCGCCAGGTTTCGATCGTCTGGCGCGCGTCGTCGAGCGTCGAAAACCAGTGCGCGTTGAGACACTCGAGCCGGAGCTTCCCGTTGAAGCTCTCGACGAAGGCATTCTGATTCGGCTTACCTGGCTGGATGAAACGCAGTGCGATGCCGTGCTTCTCGGCCCAGGACAGGAACGCTCCGCTCGTGAATTCCGTCCCGTTATCCGAGACGATGGCTTTCGGAAGAGGATGAGTCTTGGCGAGCTCGTCGAGCGCCGCACGACTCTCGTCCCGCTGATCGAGGTGTCGACGATCGTCGCGGGCCACTGGCGCGTGTAGTCGTCCATGATCGTGAAGATGCGAAAGCGCCGGTCCGATCCGAGCTGATCCGCGACGAAGTCGATCGACCAGCGCTCGTTGGGGCGGATGGCGGGCAGAAGCGGCTTCGGGCGCTGCCAGAGCCGCTTTCGTGGGCGCTTGCGCGGCAGGCCGAGCCCTTCAGAGCGGTAGAGCCGCAGAAGCCGTTTGTGGTTGAAGCGCAGTCCGTCCTTACGAAGGAAATACCCCAGGCGTCGATATCCGAAAGGGGGACGTTGCAGGGCGATCTCTCGAAGCTTCTGGCGTAGCTCGTCGTCGCCCGACCTGTGGGATCGATAGCGACACGTCGAGCGGCGAAGGCCGCTCAGCTCGCACGCTCGTCGCTGGCTTCTGCGGAATTCCGTGATCATGACGCTCGCTGCTTTCCGCTTCACCGCGGGCGTCACCATTTTTTTCCGAGCACCCCCTTGAGGGCCGCTATGTCGAGGGCTTGATCGGCGACGATGTGCTTGAGGCGCCGGTTTTCATCCTCGAGCGCGTGAAGCTTCCTGGCGTCGCTGACTTCCATCCCGCCGGCAGAGCTCTTTCGTCGCAGCCCCGGCCTCGGATTCCTTCAAAACCCCGATGATCTGCTCTTCCGTTGCTCGCTTGCCTTTCACCTGAGCTCTCCTTCCGTAAGTCTATGGAGAACTCACACCCTCCGTGGATCAGTTTTCGGGGAGCAGGTCGGCGGCCCTCGCAAAGGGTGACACGTCGGGCCTCGACAGGATGATCCGGGAGACAGAGGCGGCGAAAGAGAGCCTCGGCGCCCTCACGCCGCCCGCCTCGTGCGCTGCCCACCACCGCGGGAGCCTCGGAAGTCTCGACGACGCGCTGGAGATACTCCGTTCCCTGAAGACGGCGATGGAATCGCCCGGGCCACCGCCCTGCGCTCGCGCGTCGACGTCCTCCAGAGGGAAGAGGTGGCGCTCCGCCAGCGCTACGGCCTGACTCACTGACCCGGGCGAGGTCGCATGTCCCTCACGCGGGGAACTGAAATGGAGCGGGAGGGGGCTCTCTGACCGCCCGAAATGTCGAGAGCGGCTAAGAGCGGTTAACAGGTGGCCCCGAGGAGGGATCCCACGGTTAACAGAAGAGGACGCGGGCTGGACGGGGACCTCGTGTACGGTCACCCCTAAATCCACCAGACCCATCGAGCCGAGACCATTGCACGAGCGACAACCGACAGATTCCCCAGCTGCGCCTTCAACCTCTTTTCAAGTGCTTCTGTCTGCCCTGCGGCAGCTCGGTAGGCAGAGAGAACGCACGTATCCGGCAAGAGTCTCGAACAGACACTCGCTAAGCGCTTGACCGACTTGACTTTCAGCGGATGATGCGAACGTTTCATTGCACCGGGTTCCAGCTTACCCGATCCTTGCTGCAGGAGAGCGTCGTGAGGCCGCTAAAGAGAACCGCTAAGCGTGACCGGCGCTACGAGATGGTCAATGTGCGGCCAGGCTACCTGATGATCGAGCTGGAGAACCACACCCTCGCCCGGCGCTGCTACTTCGTGGCAGAGCGGACCCCGCCCTTGGAGGAGTACCGTGAGGGCAATCAGTTCTGGAAACCCCAGCAGGCGGCCCAGACCTTCCAGTTCGACGTCCGCGACACCCAGACCGGCGCGGTGGTGCCCTTCGGCGAGCTGGCGGGGCTTCTGTACTACGCCTGCTGCGCCAAGGACAGCACCGTCTACCAGATGGGTGACCTGGCCCACGACCAGCGCGTCTCGCTTTACGTGGCGATCACGACCGAGGGCGAGGAGGGCCATGCGCCCATGCCCCTTGAGAAGGTCCGGGTCCTCAACACGCTCTTCAACGAGCGCCTGACCAGCCCCGGGAAGAAGGTGCTGATCCTGCCCGACCTCTTCGGTCTCCACAGGAAGATCACCTACGAGCAGATCGCGGTCGACTTCGGTCTCACGTCCATGGAATGAGGAGCACAGGATGAAGATTAAGGAACTCGCGGAGCGGCTCGAGCTCAAGGCGGCCACCAAGGTCTTCGATCGGGACGTGACGGGCGTCTACATATCGGACATGGTCAGCGACGTGATCGCGAACGCCAAGGCAGGCGACCTGCTGGTCACCGTGCAGGCGCACGCCAACGTGATCGCCGCCGCGAACCTGGTCGACACCTGCGCCATCGTCATCACCCAGGGCAAGGCCCTCGCCGACGACGTGGTGAAGATGGCGGAGAAGGCCGAGATCACGGTGTTCACCACGGCCCTGAATCGCTGGCAAATGGCCACGAAGCTGTATGAGGCCGGCATTCGCTAGACGGCCGCCCGGAGGCGACCCCCGAGGTGAGGGCATGCTTCTCGCGGAGATCGTCACGCTTCTCGGCTGCACGGACCTGCTGGCCCTCGACCAGGCCGGCGGCCGGGAGATCGCCGGCTGCTTCGCCGCCGACCTCATGAGCGAGGTCCTGGCCTTCTGCGGCCACGGGCCCCTGCTCGTCACCGGGTTGACGAACTTGCAGTCCGTTCATACCGCAGACGTGGTCGACGCGCAGGCCATCCTCTACGTCAATGGCAAGCGGCCCGACGCGCAGGTGCTGGCCCTGGCCCGCGCGCGCGGCCTGCCCCTGCTGTCCACCACCCTGACCATGTACGAGGCCTGCGGCCGCCTGCACCGGAGCGGCCTGCCCGCCTCCACCAAGCAACAGGGGACCGCGCCCTGAGCGAGGTGCTCTATGCCGAGACCTTCCAGATCCGCGGGGGCGACTTCGAGCACGGGGGAGAGGTGGCCACCCGTATCAAGTCCATCTGCAAGGACCTGGGGATCCGGCCCGACCTCATCCGCCGGCTCTCCATCGCCAACTTCGAGGCGGAGATGAACGTCATCATGCACGCCGACCAGGCGGACCTCAGCTTCCTGGTCCTGCCCGAAGCGGTGCGGGTGGTGGTGGCGGACCGCGGCCAGGGGATCCCGAACATCGAGCTGGCCATGACCCCGGGCTGGTCCACCGCCACACCCGAGATGCGCGCTCGCGGCTTCGGAGCGGGGCTCGGCCTGCCTAACATCAAGAACAGCGCGGACGAGTTCCATGTGGAGTCGACCCCCGGGGTCGGCACCACACTCACCTATACGGTGCGACTTGCCTGACGCGCAGGAAGGCGACCGCCCCCGGAGCAAGCACTCGATCGTCTTCGACCCGCAGCGCTGCGTGGGCTGCGTGGACTGCTGCAAGGCCTGCCCCACAGCGGCCATCCGCGTGCGGGCCGGGTGCGCGGTGGCCGACCCCGACCTCTGCATCGACTGCGGCGAGTGCATCCGCTGGTGCCGGCACGGGGCGATGCACGCGGCCACCGCCACCTCCGCGGACCTCAGGCGCTTCAAGTACACGGTGGCCTTGCCCTCGCTGACCCTGTACTCCCAGTTCGGCAAGGACGTGGAACCGGGCCAGGTGCTGAAGGCCCTCCGCAGCCTGGGCTTCGACGACGTCTACGACCTGTCGGCCATGTGCGACATGCACGCCAGCGCCACCGACGCTTACCTCTCGGAGTGCCGCGGTCCCTGGCCCAAGATCTCGGTGACCTGCCCCGCCATCATCCACCTGATCCAGCTCCGCTACCCGGACATGATCGACAACCTGCTGCCGATCGAGACCGCGCGGGAACTGGCCGCCAAGCTGCTGCGCCGGCGGCTGGTGGCGGAAAAGGGGCTAGGCCCCGGCGACATCGGCATCTTCTTCATCACTCCCTGCAGCGCGATGCTGCAGTCCATCCACCACCCGGAGGCCCTGGAGGCGTCGTACCTGGACGGGGCCTTCTCCATCGCCGAGGTCTACGGTCCGCTGCTCGGGGCCATCAAGGCGAACGGGCCGGTGGAGAACCCCCCACCCATCAGCGAGCGCGGGCTGCTCTGGGCGATGGCGGGCGGGGAGATCGCGGGCTTGCGCAACGCCAACACCATCACCGTGGCCGGGGTGCGCGACGTGCTGCGGGTCTTCGACCACATCGAGGAGGGCAAGCTCCAGGCCGTCGACTTCATCGAGGCCTACATCTGCCCGGACGGCTGCATCAGCGGGCAGCTCACGGTGGAGAACCGTTACGCCGCCCGGCGCACCGTGCAGCAGGTCGTGCGCCGGCACGGCCGGCAGGCGGGCGAAGGGGCGGCGGTGCCCGAGGAGAAGGTGCGCGCGATGCTGCGGGAGCACTTCTTCGACCTGGAGGAGCACCTGCAGGCCCGTCCGGTGCGCCCGCTGGGGCGCAACCTGCGCGAGGCGGTGGCGCGCAAGCGAGAGGAGGAGCGGGTGCTGGCGGAACTGCCGGCCAAGGACTGCGCGGCGTGCGGCGCCCCCAGCTGTGCCGCCCACGCCGAGGACGTGGTGCGCGGCCAGGCCGCGCTGGACGACTGCGTGTTCGTCCGCATCGAACGCTTGCAGGAGGCGATGGCCTCCACGAAGGAACCAGTCCATGACTAAGCAGATGCTCGTGCTGGAGCTGTGCTGCCCCCAGTGCGGCGCGGCTCTCACCGAGGGCACGCGGGTCCACCTCGACGGCCACGTGCGCCGCACCCACCAGCAGGTGGAGGTCTCCCTGAGCGCCGTCTTCGGCGACGACAGCGGGGAAGCGGACCCCTCCCTGGAGGAGGGCGACGTCGTCGATCTCAGCTGCCCCACGTGCGAGGCCAGCCTGATGCTGCCGCTGTCCTGCAAGATCTGCGGCGCCGCCATGGCGTCGCTCAACATCGCCAAGGGCGGCTACCTGGAGTTCTGCTCCCGGCGCGGGTGCAAGGCCCACGCCCTCGGGGGTACCGGCAACATCGACGACATGATGAGCCTGATGAACCGCATGTTCGAGACGCCCTATGACTAGCGCGGCGCCGGGAGCCCACGACATGGAAGCGCCTCGCGCGTATGACTTCAAGAACCTCCACTACAAGGGTGAGGGCGGGGTCCTGATCCCGCTCCTGCAGAAGTTCCAGACCGAGGACGGCTACATCTCCCGCGAGCGGATCGCCGAGATCCACAGGAAGACGGGGGTGCCCCTCTCGCAGATCTTCGGGGTGGCCACCTTCTACGCGCAGTTCCGGCAGCACCCCGTGGGCCGCAACATCATCAAGGTCTGCCACGGCACGGCCTGCCACGTGGCGAATGCCAACTGGATCTCCAAGACTCTGAGAGACCAGCTGCGGATCGGGGAGGGGGAAACCACTCCGGACCGCGAGTTCACCCTGGAGACGGTGGCGTGCCTGGGCTGCTGCAGCCTGGCCCCGGTGGTCATGGTGAACAAGGACACCCACGGCAACCTCAAGCCGACCGACCTCCGGAAGCTGCTCAAGCCTTACCGGGAGAAGAAGGCGGGATGAGCGCGTGAGGATCCTCGTGGGGCTAGGCACGTGCGGGGTCGCGGCGGGCGCCGGGGCGACCTACGCCGCGATCCTGGCCAGGACGGGGACGCTCAACGGCAGCTGCAAGGTGGGGAAGACCGGCTGCGTGGGCATGTGCTACCGCGAGCCGCTGGTGGAGGTGCGCGAGGACGGCGGGACGCGCTGGCAGTACGGGCAGATGACCCCGGACAGAGTCGACCGGCTGCTCGAGGAGCACGTCGGGAAAGGCGAGCCCATCGAGGAGTGGCTGGTGTGGACCAGCGAAGGCAAGGGCCAGGAAAAGGCCTTCCTCGACCGCCAGCAGCGCATCGTGCTGCGCAACTGCGGGGTGATCGACCCGGAGAAGATCGAGGAGTACCTGGAGGTGGGCGGGTACCAGGCCCTGGAGAGGGTCCTCGACCGGAGGGACCCCGACGGCCTCATCAACGTGATCATCGAGTCCGGGCTGCGAGGGCGCGGGGGGGCGGGCTTCCTCACCGGCATGAAGTGGCGCTTCACCCGGCTTGCCCCGGGCAAGCAGAAGTACGTGATCTGTAACGCCGACGAGGGCGACCCCGGGGCCTTCATGGATCGCTCGGTCCTGGAGAGCGACCCCCACTCGGTGCTGGAGGGCATGGCCATCGCCGGCCACGCCATCGGCTCCACCCGTGGGTACATCTACGTGCGCGCCGAGTACCCCATGGCCGTCGAGCGGCTGAACATCGCCATCGCGCAGGCCGAGGCGCACGGCCTGCTGGGTGACAACGTATTCGGCACCGGATTCGAGTTCCACGTCGAGCTGAAGGAGGGGGCGGGGGCCTTCGTGTGCGGCGAGGAGACCGCCCTCATCGCCTCGATCGAGGGCCGCCGCGGCATGCCGCGGATGCGGCCGCCCTTCCCGGCGGTCAAGGGCCTGTGGGAGTGCCCCACCAACATCAATAACGTGGAAACCTTCGCCAACGTGCCCTGGATCGTTCTCAACGGGGCGCAGGCCTTCAACCGCCTGGGCACGGCCAACAGTAAGGGAACCAAGGTCTTCGCCATGGCCGGCAAGATCCGGCGGGGCGGGCTGGTGGAGGTCCCGATGGGGATCTCCATCCGGGAGATCGTCAACGACGTCTGTGGGGGTATCAAGGAGAACCGCAAGTTCAAGGCCGTGCAGATGGGCGGCCCCTCCGGAGGCTGCATCCCCGCGGAGCTCGAGAACACCGTCATCGACTACGAGTCCATCAACAAGACGGGCGCCATCATGGGCTCGGGCGGGCTGGTGGTGCTCGACGAGACCACGTGCATGGTGGACGTGGCCCGCTTCTTCCTGGACTTCACCCAGCGCGAGTCCTGCGGGAAATGCACGTTCTGCCGGGTGGGCACCAAGCGGATGCTGGAGATCCTCGTCCGCATCACCGAGGGCAAGGGCAAGGAGGGGGATATCGAGAGGCTGGAGAACCTGGCCTCCCTGGTGAGGAACAACTCGCTGTGCGGCCTGGGCCAGACCGCCCCAAACCCGGTGCTCACCACCCTCAAGTACTTCCGCGCGGAGTACGAGGCGCACATCTCCAACCGCAAGTGCCCCGCCCACCAGTGCCAGGCCCTGCTCACCTACACCGTCAACGAGAAGTGCAACGGCTGCCAAGTATGCAAACGGGCCTGTACGGCCAAGGCCATCACCGGCGAGAAGGCCAAGCCCCACGTCATCGACCACAGCCTGTGCATCCGCTGCGACGAGTGCTACCGGGCCTGCCGCTTCGAAGCGATCACGAGGGTGTAGGGGCATGGAACTCGTCAAGCTTCACATCGACGGCAAGCGGGTCATCGCCGACAACCGCATGACCATCCTGGAGGTGGCCCGCGAGAACGGGATCACCTCCATCCCCACCCTCTGCCATGACGGGCGCCTCGAGCCCTTCGCCTCCTGCTTCCTGTGCGTGGTGAAGGTGCAGGGGGCGCGCACCCTGGCGCCGGCTTGCTCCACCAGGGTGGCGGCGGGCATGGTGGTGGAGACCTCCAACCCGGAGATCCGGCGCTCGCGCAAGGCAGCCCTGGAGCTGATGCTCTCCAACCACTACGCGGACTGCATCGGTCCCTGCCAGCTGGCCTGCCCGGCGGGGGTGGATATCCAGGGCTACATCGCCCTGGCCGCCCTGAACAAGCACCGCGACGCCATCGCCCTCATCAAGGACCGCAACCCACTGCCCGCAGTGTGCGGGCGTGTGTGCACTCGCCCCTGCGAGGTCAAGGGCTGCCGGCGCACCCTGCTCGACGAGGCCGTGGGCGTCGACTACATCAAGCGCTACCTCTCCGACCTCGACCTGGGAGACAAGGAACCCTGGCGCCCGACTCTGGCCCCTCCCAACGGCAAGAAGGTGGCGGTGGTGGGGGCGGGCCCGGCGGGGCTGTCCTGCGCCTACTACCTCGCCCTGCGCGGCTTCAAAGTTTCGATGTTCGAGGCCCAGCCCGAGGCGGGGGGCATGCTGCGCTACGGCATCCCCGAGTACCGTCTGCCCAAGGACGTGCTCGACCTGGAAATCAACCAGATCCTCGACCTCGGCGTCCAGCTCTCCACCAACGTCCAGCTCGGGCGCGACTTCACGGTGGCCAGCCTGAAGCAGGGCGGCTACGACGCCATCTTCCTGGGGCTGGGGGCGTGGGACAGCTCCAAGATGCGCATAGAGGACGAGGACTCCCCGGGGGTGCTGGCCGGCATCGACTTCCTCAAGCAGTTCGGCCTCAAGCGCAGGATCGACATCCACGGCAGGGTGCTGGTGGTGGGCGGCGGAAACACCGCCGTCGATTGCGCGCGCACCGCCCTGCGCCTGGGCGTCGCCGAAGTGCGCATCCTCTATCGGCGCACGCGCAAGGAGATGCCCGCGAACGAGACGGAGATCGTGGAGGCGGAGCACGAGGGCGTGAAGATGGACTTCCTGGTCGCCCCCGTGCGGGTGCTGCGCGGGGAGAACGGCCGGGTGGCGGGGGTGGAGTGCATCCGCATGGAGCTGGGCGAGCCCGACCAGAGCGGCCGCCGCAGCCCCAGGCCCATACGCGGCTCCGAGTTCCGCATCGACTGCGAGTTCGTGATCGCCGCCATCGGCCAGGGCACGCGCGTGCAGGAGCTGGTGGACGGGCGGGTGCCCAACTTCCTGCCCTTGGGCGAGTCGCTGAGCCTCACCCGCTGGCAGACCGTGGAGGTCAACGAGCGCACCTTCGAGACCACCGTGGACGGAGTGTTCTCGGGGGGCGACGTGGTCACGGGGGCGGCCACCGCCATCGAGGCCATCGCCGCCGGACGCAAGGCCGCCTACGCCATCGACCGCTACGTGGCCACTGGCCGGGCCGAGCCCGAGCCGGTGGAGGTGTACAGCCGCAAGGACGCCTACCGCAAGGTCAAGGCCTCAGACCTGGCCCCCGGCTCCACCGACGGGCGGCGGAGCATGCCCGTGCTCCCCCCCGCGGAGCGCGCCCTCAGCTTCGCCGAGGTGGAGACCGGCTACAGCCGCGAGGACCTGCGCCGGGAGACGGCGCGCTGCCTGGAGTGCGGCTGCAGCGCCCTGTTCACCTGCGATCTGCGGCGCCACGCCACCGAGTACGGGGCCGACGTGCAGACGTTCATGGGCGAGGCCGTCGAGCACCGCGTCGACCGGCGCCACCCGCTGTTGGTGCTCGACCCCAACAAGTGCGTGCTGTGCGGCCGCTGCGTGCGCATCTGCAGCGAGCTGGTGGGAGTGGCTGCCTACGGCTTTGTCAAACGCGGCTTCGACACCGTGGTCAAGCCCGCCCTGGGCGACTCCCTGCTCGACACCGAGTGCGTGAGCTGTGGGCTCTGCATCGGCACCTGCCCCACGGGGGCCATCGCCGAGAAGCTGCCCCTGACCAAGCCCGGCCCCTGGAAGACCACCCGCGTGGAGTCGGTTTGCCACTACTGCAGCGCGGGGTGCCGGCTGGGCTACGAGGTCTCCGGCACCACCCTGGTACAGGTCTCGCGTGCGGCTGACGACGCGGGCACCGGCGGTAACCACTGCCGCAAGGGCCGCTTCGGCTACGGCCACGTGCAGTCGGCCGAGCGCCTGCGCTGGCCCATGCTGCGCGTCGGGCGCGAGCTGCAGGAGAGCAGCCTCGACGAGGCCCTGCGCTACTCCGCCATGCGGCTCAAGGAGCTTACCCGCCGCTACAGCGGCGATCAGGTCGCGGTGTTCGTCTCCCCTCGCCTGACCAACGAAGAGATCTACCTCGCCCAGAAGCTGGCCCGGCTGGCCTTGCATACACACAACGTGACCTCGCTGGCCCACCTCGTCAACCGCGAGCTGCAGGAAGCGGACGTGGTGTCCACGGCCTCCTACGCGGACATCGGCGACGCCCAGGCCCTGCTCGTGGTCAACACGGCCCTCGACGAGGAGAGCTTCGCGGTGGACATCGCCTGCAAGCAGGCCATCCGCAAAGGCGCCCGCCTCATCTACGTCGGTCCCGAGGACAACCTCACCTCGCGTTTTGCCGAGCTGCACTTGCGCTGCCTGCCTGGCGGGCAAGCCTTTGCCGTCCTCGGCTTGTTGAAGGATTACGTCGCCCTGCGGCCGAGCGCCCTCGACGACCGGCCGGAGCTGGCCCAGGCGGTGGCCGATCTCTCCGACGAGCGCCTGGAGAAGCTCTCTGGGGTGGCGCGCGCCGCCTCGCGCGAGGCGGCCGCCATCCTGGCCAAGACCATCCTCAAGGTGATGCTGTTCAACAAGGACTACCGTGGCTCGCGGCTGGCCCACGACGAGCGGCTCTTCGCCCAGGCGGCTGCGGCCTTGGGCTGCTCGCTGCTCGCCCTACGCGAGAAGGCGAACACCCAGGGGCTGCTCGACATGGGCGCCGACCCGCGCTGGCTGCCCGGCTACGTCGACCCCGAAGGCGGCGAGGCCCTGGAGCAGATGGAGAAGGA
>CALAQT010000154.1 GCA_937888775.1 uncultured Actinomycetes bacterium
GGCACGGCGAGCACTTCGGTCACGGGCTCGGCCACGGGGTCGGCAGCGAGATCCACGAGGCCCCGCGGCTCTCCAAGCGCTCCGACGACGAGTTGCACAGCGGCAACGTGGTGACCGTCGAACCCGGCGTCTACCTACCCGGACGTTTCGGGGTGCGGATCGAGGATCTGGTCGTCGTCGGCGACCAGGGCTGCGAGACCCTCACCTCGGTGAGCAAAGAGCTGATCGTCACCGACTGACCTGGTCGGCACTAGTGCGACTGGTGCGCCAGAGAAATACCGGAACGCTGCACTAGACTGGCCCGCTGCCGATGCTCTCCACCAATCAATTCTGGACTGTAGCCTCAGCCACACCGACAGCGGGACGCCCGGCGCAGAAGAGCACGAACCGCCCTCCGTATGCCCCGGCTTCCGCGGCTCGTCGACTGCGAGCGTGTCGCCGGGTCCGAACCGGCGCCTCCTTCTGGGCGAATCCGAAAGCGCGCTGCGGACCGCGCGCAGCTGGATCGGCACGATCGCAATGTCGCCGAAGCAGTCGCGAGCGGCGACCTGGCCGAGGGCGTGGATTCGTCGAAGGCGAGCGCGCGGTCAGCGGCAGTCCACGACACGAATGCGAGCGTCCCGCATTCCGACGCAAGCTGGGTGTGCGCTACGCGCGGCTGAGATCCCAGTACGTCGTCCGAAGTGGGTATTCCGTGCTGCTCGTGGGGCGTGATCGCAATCGCTCTCGCCCGGACACGTACATTCAGGCCCCTGCCCCCACCGGCTGTTGGGAGAGGTTGCGCCGCCAGAGCTCCAGCGTGCGCTGGAAGTGCCGCTCAGAAGCGTCGCGGTCGTAGACGGGCAGATCGGCCATCGCGAACCCGTGCGCAACGCCAGGCAGCCGCTCGACGACGCCCGCGACTCCCTGGCGCTCGAGCTCCTCGCGGAACCGCTCGACGACCTCCGCCGTAGCCGAGTGGTCGATCTCGGCAAACGCGAAGTACAGCTCGCCGCGCACACCTGCAAGCTCGTGATGGGGCGAGCCGGGCTTGTCGGTGACCAGCGCGCCCGGGTGGATGCCGGCCGCGGCGACGAACTCGTCGGGCAGCGCGGACGCCGCGCGCAACGCGATCCGGGCGCCCATGCAGTAGCCGACGCACACCTTCGCGCCCGAACCAGCCGCAGGATCGGACTCGATCGCCTCAAAGATCGCGTTCGTATCGGCGAGCGCGCGCTCCGGCGTCACCGCCGAGACCACCTCCATCAGACGCTTGCCATAGGGTCCCTCCATGCCCTCGGCGCGGAGCCTCTCCATATCGAAGGTCAGGCCCTCACCGAAGCGATAGAAGAGATCCGGCGCGACGCAGTAGTAACCGTCCGCGGCGAACCGCCGCGCGTTCTGCTTGATCTGCTCGCGATACCCGATCCCGTCCATGTAGAGCACCGCAACCGGAAACGGCCCCGCCCCGTCGGGACGCGCAACGAACACCGGCATCTGCCCATCAGCGGTCCGAACACGAATCTCTTTTTCGACCATCGCTCCTCCTGTGACGCGGGCAGGCTCTGACATTCGCCGGTCCTGATCGTAGGCGATGCCCATGCCCAACCCCTCACGCGCCCGCTCGGCTCACCACCGCGTCTCACTACGAAAGCGAGACTCACACCACCCGACAGGAGAAGGCCTCCCAGCTCGCGAGATCCGCATCCAGTCCCGACCCTCGCAAAGTCGCCAAAGGAGGCGTCGGCGGCAAACTCTTCGTGGGCTCCGTGGCAACCAGTCGCGGTTACCGCTGCTGGGCGCCTTCGGGCCATGAGTAGTGTCCGTAGTAACCGACGAGCGTGTGGCCGGCGCGAACTTCGACGATCTTGGTGAAGTGTCCTTTTCGGGAGCTTGTGCTGTTTCCGGGGGTCCTGATCGCCGGAACCCTGCGGCGAGCTACGTTGCCGCGCCGACAGCAGTCCACACATCACCAAGGTGGGCTGCCCGTCTTCGAGCGACACCGTCTGCTCCACGACCGGGCGTGAGGAATGGCTGGTCAGCAGATGTTTCCGCGCCCGCGGAAACCTCATTGCCAACCTGCGGAGCGATGCCCGGCGGTCAAGGGTGGGCCCGTCAGGGCCGAGCGCAGCGAGCCGCGGAGCGGCGCCCTTGAGGGCCTGGGCGAGCGCAGCTACGGAACGCGTCGATACAGAACACGTCATCGGAGTGGCGATGGCCGCTCGTCTGTCCCGCAACCACCGAGGAATCTGGGCGCCCGGCCCGTTCACCGGACCCCCGGAAACAGCACAAGAGACCGACCCGCGGCGATCGTTGGCCGCGTGGGAAGCGCTGGAGCTATCAACGTCGCACGGCCACCAGTGTGGGTTTCTGATAACGCGCTGATTGTGCGGCCCGACAACGGAACCGAGCTGCGGTACATCGCGTACGTCCTACCTCTGTTGAACCTCGGTGACGACGCCGCGCAAACCGCCCAGCCTTTGATTACCCAGACGCAAGTGTCGGAGCGCAACGTACCCCGTCCACCCCTAACCGTGCAGAATGCTATCTCCGACTATCTCGACCGCGAGACGGCCCGGATCGATGCCGTCATTGCCGCGAAGCGGCGGATGGTGGAGTTGTTGGAGGAGCGTCTCCGATGCTCGGTGCCGCGCCTGGCGCTGAAGGAATCGATGAGTGACTGGTCCCCGCTCCCGCGCGTGAAGAGGCCGAGTACGTTCCCATCGGGGTCGGTGAAGCTGGCCATCAGGCGTCCGCCACCGACGTCGCACGTGGGCTCCTTGACAGCTTCGCCGCCGGTGGGATCATGGCGCCACCAACAGGAGGAGCCAAGGTTTGAACGTTCCATTCGCACCAGGGGCGCAATCGCAGAACCTCGGGCCACACGAGGAACTCCCGGTATCACACGTCGGGCGCCCGCATCCGTCACACCCCGTTCGGCTACACCTAACGCGGACGGTCGGCGACGGGACCGTCACGATCACGGAGATCCTGAAGGAGATCCACGGGAGTCCGGACGTGCTTCCCGAGCGGATCAGGCCGAAAGGTGAGCCTACGGAGGAGTCCGAGAGCCGGCCTGCGGGGAAGGGCCGCCGAAAAGGACCGCGAGGTCGTGGCCGCTGACGGCTCGGATCGAGACGGTCCGTATCCCGGCGAGCGACGGTGCCGCCGCTTTCGCAAAGATCGAAACGCGGGAGCTCGCGCCCGCTCGCTGTGTGCGGTCAACGTTGGCGATCTGAGACGCCGTAGAGACCGATCCTGAGGCCCGGGTCGACGGCTCACGACGTCCGGTTGTCGATCCGGATCCGCACGTGCACCGTCATCGTCGGCGTCCGGAGCAACGTCCGCGGAG
>CALAQT010000155.1 GCA_937888775.1 uncultured Actinomycetes bacterium
CGACGGGGCCGTAGCTTGGCCTTTGCGCCGCCGTCCATCCGCTGCTGCTTCCACGAACAGGCACAAGCCGCCAGCGGGCGTGAAGCAACGTCACGAGGCTTCCGCTCTCCGCCGAATCCGACCATGAATACACCTGCTTTCGCTCGAGCATGGGCATGCGCCATCGCCTGAGCTTCGACCTGCTTCGCGCGGTCAGGAGGGCAACCTTCCGCCGCTGACGGCCCTGCATCGCAACGGAGGCCGGGGCCTGCGCGTGATTTGTACGCGTGGGCAGATGTTCTCCGAGGCGCTGCTCAGAGGCCTCGAGACGGCATGGAGCGCTGTCGCGCGGCGGCCGCCGGCGGCGCTCGTGTCAGCGGTCGTGTCCGAGCGCGCGAGGATCGACGTGAAGCTGTCTCTCGATGGCGTTCGTGTCCAGGGCGAGACGACCTACGCCTGGGCGAGTCCGTACGTGCTCAGCGTCCACACCGTGATCCCGCAGCCCGACCTCGCGATCGAGCTGCACTCCACGTTCACGGGGCATCCCGGCACACCGACCGCCGTCGCACACCTCGCGAACGAGGTCAGCGCTTTCCGCGCCGGCGAGAACCGCGGCGCGATGAAACGAGGTCTCCAGAGACCACATCCTCGTCTTCGTAGCCGCGCACGGGGAGGACGCTTGCCTTCGCATCAGTCATGCGTTATACCCATGTCGCAATGGCCGCGGCGATCATTCCTCACCTCCCGCCCGAGGAGCTGCGCTTCCACTGGAAGAGCGGGCGGCGGTGCCTGGACTTCGTGGCGACGATCGGCGAGCGGTGGCGCCGCTCGTTTGAGCGGCTGCTCGGTCCTGAGGATCTGGCTCGGTGGCTGGTGGAGAGCGGAATGCTCCAGGAGCGTCCGCGCGTGTCCGAGCGCGAGCTGGAGTCCGGGCGTTCACTTCGCGAGGCGATCAACCGCTTGGCGCGTCCCGGCGTCGTGCCCGAGCCGGGAGATCGACTGGAGCTGAACCGGTGGGCGGCGCACCCGCCGCTGGCGTCGCAGCTCACCGCGCAGGGCCAGCTGGTCTGGGTCTCCGAGCGGCCGGTCGAGGCGGCGTTCGCGACGATCGCCCGAGATGGGATCGACCTGCTGACCGGGCCGCTTGCCGGGCGCATCCGCGAATGCGCTGCACCAGATTGTGCGCTGCTGTTCGTGGACAGCTCCCGGCCGGGGCGGCGGCGCTGGTGTGCGGGGGAAGCGTGTGGCAACCGCACTCGTACCAAGGCATACCGACAGCGACGAAAGGAACGGGGATGAGCTATCGCGTTCTGGCGGCCGCGGAGGCGTTCTGGCGGCCTTCTAACCAGATGGGCGTGCTGAACACCGATCTGGCCAAGCAGCTGGAGGCGTCGACGCTGGGCGCGCGGCTGTGGCGGCTGCACCCCGGTCAAGCGTCCACGCGCCATCGCCACCGGCGCACGCACGAGCTCTACGTGCTGCTCGAAGGCACTGGCCGGATCCGCATCGGTGAAGAGCTTCACACGCTCGAGCCGCTCAGCAGCCTAATGGTCGACCCCGCAGAGATCCGGCAGCTGTTCAACGACACCCCGGCCGACCAGCTCTGGCTCGTCGTCGGGGCGCCACCGGAGCCCGCGAACACGCTCCAGATGACACCAGAGGACCTGGATTGGCTCTATCCCGACGGACCGAAGGTGCTCCCGCCCGAGCTGCAGGCCGAGCGGCCGGACCGAGCCACCTGACGCCATGCCCGCCGAGACGCAAAAGCAGGGAGGAACGCGCATCGACTGACGGGACCCGCATCTCGCCAGATACGCGACCGGCGCGAGCGCGCCATTGCTACTGGGCCCCGCCCGGTCGCCAGCGGTAGTTATCCGAACAGAGACGGCAGCGCCCCCTTTGAACCCTGGCCTCCGGCCAGCAACTTTTGGGCTTATGTTGGCTGTACGCCTTCTATCCCGGATACGAGTTCTTCCAGCGCAACGCCAACGCTCGCAAGATCCCAATCGTAATCCTCGACCCTCGACTAGGGGAGAAACCCATGTCCACCGTTCTGGAACGCCTCGACAGCCACCGGAGCCAGGTGCACACCCGGTCAGGTTCCGCGAGCTACATCGACACCGGCGGCCCGGGTCGCGCGGCGCTGTTCGTCCACGGCGCTGGCACCAGCAGCTACCTGTGGCGGCACGTGATCGACCAGCTCGACGACCAACGCCGCTGCGTGGCCGTCGACCTGCCGCTGCACGGGCAGACTCCCGCGGCCGCCGACCAGGACTTCTCGCTGCCGGGCCTGGCCCGCTTCCTCGCGGGCTTCTGCGACGCGCTCAAACTGACCGACGTCGACCTCGTCGCCAACGACACCGGCGGCGCGATCGCCCAGGTGTTCGCGGCCGGAAACCCCGAGCGGCTGCACACCATGACCCTGACCAACTGCGAGGCACACGACAACCTCCCGCCCAAGGCGCTGCTGCCCGGGGTCCTGCTCGCCCGCATGGGCCTGTTCGCCCCCATCGCACCCCGGATGGTGCGCAACATCCCCCGGGCCCGCAAACGCGTCTTCGGCAGCGGCTACCAGGACATCACCAACCTGCCCGACGATGTCGCGCGGGCCTGGCTGGAACCGCTGTCCACCGCGGAATCGGCCCGCCAGTTCCAGCGCCTGATGACGTCACTACACGCGCGCGACCTGCTAGCGATCGAGCCCGCCCTGGCCCGCCTGGAAGTCCCGACCCTCATCGTCTGGGGCACCGGCGACCGCTTCTTCCGCCGCAAGTGGGCCTACTGGCTGCGCGACACCATCCCCGGGGCCACCGACGTCGTCGAGATCGACGGTGCACGCCTGTTCTTCCCTGACGAACGGGCCGCCGAACTCACCGCAGCGCTGCGCCGCCACTGGGACGCCCACCAATGACATCCGCCTGAGCTACCGGCAGCCGGAAAGGCGACATTCTGGCTCCCTCCGGGGGTTGGAGTCTGGCGCGGCCACACGAGACGGCCCTTGAGGAGCATCGGAACGAAAAGTCACGATAAGGGGTTCCGGGAGCAACGGCGCGGGAATGGCGGCCAAGTGTTAGACGCGGTTGGCGGCGATGCTGACGACGGCCGCTCGAGCTCCTCGCGCGGAAGCCGAACACAGCGTCGACCGGCGACGAGGGAGAGCGCTTGCTGCTGCTTCCACCAGAAGGAGGAGCGTGACGACCCCGCCGTGTCGCAGACCCGGATCTGGTCACGAGCCGCACGGGGGTGCGTCGCGGCTGGGTTCGGCCGAGAGCGGCAACCCTCGGCGAGCGTGCGAGATGGCTCCTTCAGCGGCGAAGCAGCGATCTGCCAATCTTGCGCCTCGCCTGCCATTCTTGGTCGAACGTACAAAGGCGCCCAACCCCGGCGTCGCCACCGGTCGCCGACTCGCGTCGCGCCCGTGCGATCGGGTTCGTGGCGGAGCAGGCGTCGGCCCGGGGGCACGGACCGGGGTGCGGCTTGTGCGCCGCTACAAAGTCGGTGAGCACCTCGACGCTCCAGCGACGCGGCTCCGGGAGGAGCCCGACAGCCGGTCGTTCGTCCATAGCCCTGCCGAATAGGTGCCTTTACCCGGACGGATTCCCGATCGTGGTGTCAGGCGACACCGGTCTGTCAGCGGTTTGCGACAGGTCGTGGCACGGATTGCCTCACATCTGTCAGCGATCAGGGGGTCTGGAACAGCGCGATTGGGTTGAGGGCGTGGAAGATGTTGCGTCCGTCGAGGTCGGGTTCGTCGCAGTAGTCGTCTGATGCTCGGTGTCCGACGACGGGCAGTTGGCACGGGGACCGACGCGAGCACCTGCTGCCGCTCATGTCGAGGCCGGTTGAGAATTGAGGTTTGGCGCGGGTTGAGAATGACCCCTCTCAGATTATGGGCGACGATGAGCGTGTCTGTGTATTCTGCATACATGCAGGTGGCGAACACGCTCGGGGCGCTGACCCTGGCCCTGCACGACCGGATTACCCGCGAGTTCGTCGAGCGAACGGGGAACGGATCGTCGGGTGCGGGTGCGTTGGCTTCGCTGTACGTGCGCGGCCCGATGAACATCGAGGCGCTGCGGCGCATCCTCGGCATCACTCACTCGGCCTGCGTGCGTCTGGCTGATCACCTCGAAGCGGCCACGCTGGTGCGTCGTGGCTCGTCTGCGGTGGACCTGAGGGTCGTCGAATTAGGGCTGACGGGCGCCGGCGAGGACGCGGCCCGCGAGCTCCTCAGCGCTCGTGCCGACACCGTCGCCTTGGCGCTGGCGCCGCTCTCGCCACGCGAGCGCACCCAGCTGGAGCGCCTGGTCACCAAGATGTTGGGCGCGCTCACCGCGGATCGGGCGAGCGCGCGACACATCTGCCGGCTGTGTGATCACGACGCCTGCGGACACGACCATGCCTGTCCGGTTGACGCCGCCGCCACAGCGCTCGGCCAATGACCGCGGCGCTCGATCACCGCTTCGGGCCCTTCGACGGCGGCGTGTGGCTGAACTGCGCCCACCAGGGCCCGCTCCCGCACTCGGCACGCGACGCGGCATTGGACGCCGTGGCGGCCAAGGTGGCACCGGCGGCGATGATCGATGAGGCGTTCACCGACGTGCCCGCACGTCTACGCGGCGCGCTGGCACGGCTGATCGGCGCAAGCGCTGACGATGTGCTGCTCGCCAACAGCACCAGCCACACGCTCAACGTCGTAGCCCAGGGACTGTCGTGGCGAGCGGGCGATGAGGTCGTCTGCGTGGATGGCGACTTCCCGGCGACCGTCGTGCCGTGGCGGGCGCTGGAGAACAAGGGCGTCCAGGTCAAACTGATCGGCGACGGCGACGGCAGGATCGACGCGGAGACGGTCGCTGCAGCGATCGGGCCGCGGACGCGGGTGGTCTGCCTGAGCTGGGTGTTCTCGTTCTTCGGCCACGCCGTCGACATCGCATCGATCGCGCACGCGTGCCGACAGCGCGGCGTGTGGTGCGTCGTCAACGCCTCCCAAGCGATCGGCGCACGCCCGCTCGATGTCGGGGGCCTGGACATTGACGCGCTGGCGTGTTGCGGCTTCAAGTGGCTCTGCGGGCCGTACGCAACCGGCTTCGGCTGGCTGCGCCCGCAGCTGCGCGCACAACTCGACTATCCACAGCCGCACTGGCTACGCGTGCAAAGCGCCCGCAGCCTCAACCGCGCACTCGACTACACGCTGCCCGACGAAACGACCGCCTCGGCATTCGACGTGTTCGCCAACGCCAACTTCTTCAACTTCGCGCCACTCGCCGCCGCCGTGGAAATGCTCGGCGACATCGGGATCGAACGGATCGCGGCGCACGACCAACAGCTCATCGACGAACTGATCGAAAGCCTCAACAAATCGAAATACAAGGTGCTCAGCCCACCCTCCGGCGACCAACGCTCCACGCTCGTCTACCTCAGCCACCAAGACCCCGCGGCCAACGAGCGCATCGCGCAAGGACTCAAACAACGCCGCATCAGCATCGCCCAGCGAGAAGGTAAACTCCGCGTCGCCCCGCACCTCTACAACAGCGGCAACGACATCACCCGACTAACCGAGGCGCTCAGCGAACTGGGGTGAACGGGCCCGGACGACTGACGCCACCGATACGACAAACACAGCATCACTGCGACGCGCCGAATCAGGCTCGCACCCGGATGCGGTAGTCCCATATCGGTCGGACGCGATCGCTGCTAATCGTCCGCAGCGAGAGCCTGTCGGGAGGGCGCTGGGGACGCCCGCATCCGTCTGACAGCGGGAGCGTTGAGTGTCGCGTTAGAGGATCCCTGGGTTCTCCGATCCCTAACCGGGGCGGAGCGCGGCGTGCAGCGCGGCCAGTGTGGCCGGGTATTCGTGCTCGGCGGGCGCGGCGTAGCCGAGCACGACGCCGGGCGCACCGCCCGCGTCGCCATGCCAGTAGGCGTGCAGTCCTTCGAGGGCGAGCGAGTGGTTGGCCGCGCGCGTGATCAGCTTCTCCTCGCGCAGGGTGTCGGCGGCGGGCTCGAGGACGACGTGCAGGCCGGCAGCGATCCCGCGCGGGCGCATGGCGGGGGCGCGCTCGGCGAGCAGCGCGAGCAGCTGGTCGTGTCGGTGGCGGTAGCGCTGGCGCATACGCCGGACGTGGCGGTCAAAGACGCCGGAGCGGATCAGCTCGGCCAGCGCGAGCTGCTCGAGCGTGTGCGTGGCCCCGATGAGCTGCTTGGCCTCGATCACGCTCTCAAACAACGCCGCGGGGAGGACCAGCCAGCCCAGCCGGAGCGCAGGGGCGAGTGTCTTTGAGGCGGTGCCGGCGTAGACGACGTGGTCGGGGTCAAGGCCCTGGAGCGCGCCGACGGGCTGGCGGTCATAGCGAAACTCGCCGTCGTAGTCGTCCTCGATCACGACCGTGTTTCGTGAGCGCGCCCAGCCGACGAACGCGGCGCGGCGCTCGGGCGCCAGCGTGGCGCCGAGCGGGAACTGGTGCGCCGGGGTGAGCACGACCGCACCCGCGTTGGCGGGTATGTCGGCGACTGCGCCGTGTTCGTCGACGGCCAACGCGGCGACTGTCAGGCCGTTCGCCGCGGCGATATCGCGGTGGTGGTGCAGGCACGGGTTCTCCATGGCCACGGTCGGCGTCCCGCGGGCACGCAAGGCTGCCGCGAGCAGCGCCAGGCCCTCGGTGAACCCGGCGCAGATGACGATCTGTTCGGGGTCGGTGAGCACGCCACGCGCCCGACCGAGGTAGCTGGACAGCGCGGCGCGCAGCTCGGGGCGTCCTCGCGGGTCACCCGGTCCCAGCGCACGGTCGGGGGCGCTGGCCAGCGCGAGGCGCAGCGCCGTCTGCCAGGCGGCGCGCGGGAAGGCGCTGAGGTCGGGCACCCCGGCCTCCAGCGAGAAGCGCGGCGCCCGGGCCGGCAACGGTGCAGTGGCGCTCGCTGCCGGTGTCCGGGGTTCCGGTGCCACGCGGGTCGGGGCGCCGTGGCTGGTGCGCAGATAACCCTCGGCGGCCAGCTGCGCGTAGGCCTCGGCCACCGTCCCGCGTGCGAGACCGAGGTCGCGGGCCAGCGCACGGGTGGACGGTAGCCGCTCACCAGGCTCCAGGCGACCGTTGCGGACCGCGGCGCGGATCGCTCGCTCCAGCCCCACCCGGCGCCCACCAGCCGCCAGCGAGACATGCAAGTCGACAGAACTGGCCCAATCGCGAGACCTCAAAGTGGCCCTTCCCGGTAGCTCACTTGAAATCTACCGTGTTGGCCATGACAACCACCACCCAATCCCGGAGCCGGGTCGACATCAACCGCGACGCCCGCGACCTGTACCGCGCCTACCTCGGCCTGGACCGCGCCGTCGGGAACTCCGTCCTGCCGCGCGAGCTGGCCGAGCTGGTCCGGATCCGCGCCTCGCAGCTCAACGCCTGCGCGTACTGCATCGACATGCACACCCGCGACGCGCTCGCCGGCGGAGACAACCCGCAGCGGCTGTTCGCGACCGCCGCCTGGCGCGAATCCCCGCTGTTCTCAGACCGCGAGCGCGCCGCGCTGGCGCTGACCGAGGCGGTCACGCTGATCGCAGAGCACCGCGGCCTCGACGACGCCTACGAGCAGGCCGCCGACCACTTCGCCGCCGATGAGCTCGCCGCGCTGCTGTACGCGATCGTGACCATCAACGGCTGGAACCGCCTGGCCGTCACCACCCACATGATCTTTCAGCCATGAACGACCGATACGCGCCCATGCCTGAACCCCAGGTTCTTGCCAGTCCTGACCCCGAGCCTGCCGTCGGTCACGCCAACCCGCCGTCCTTGGCGCCAATCGAAGGAGAGACAGCCATGCCCGCCACCGAGCCCGAACCCGCTGAGCGTCTGCGCACCGAGGACATGCCGTGGATCCCGACCAGCCCCGGCAAGTCGTTTCGACCTCTGCGCTTTGACGCCGGCGGCTGGTCAGAGCTGATGCGCTTGGAGCCGGGCAGTCTGGTCGCCCGCCACCGCCATACCGGTCACGTGCACGCTTTTAACCTGTCGGGGTCTCGACGGATCCTGGAAACCGGGGAGATCGTCGGCCCGGGCGACCACGTCTATGAGGCCGCTGGGCTGGTCGATGCCTGGGAGTCCGTCGGTGACCGTCCCTGCATCGTGCATCTCAAGATCCTCGGTGCGGTCGAATATCTCGACGCCGAAGACCAGGTCATCGACATCGCCGACGCCGGATCTCAGCGCCGCACCTATCTGGCCTGGTGTGAGCAGCACCACACCGAACCGGTCACCCAGATCATCGGGCTCACCAGCCGGGATGAAGCTGTGCTGCCGGCCGGCGCTAACCAGTCGGTAGGGGCCTGACCATGAACAACGATCCGCGCACAGTCGCCGCGACTTACTTTCGCGCGTGGAAGGACAAGGACTTCGCCACGCTGCGCTCGATCCTGGCCGACGAGGTCACCTTCCGCGGGCCGTTGGCAGCCTCGACGACGCCAACGCGTGCGTCGACGGGCTGCAGGGGATGTCGCAGATCATGACTGACATCGCGATCCACCACACGTTCGTCGACGGTCCCAATGTGCTGACCTGGTTTGACCTGCACACCACGGTCGCGCCCCCTTGCCCGACCGCGAACTGGAGTCACATCGAGGACGGCAAGATCACCGCGATCAGGGTGACCTTCGACGCCCGACCGCTGCCCCCCCAGAGCAGCAATGACATCGATCCCGGTAGCGGCCCCAACCAGCCCACGCCAGAAAGGAGCCACCCAATGAGGACCAGGACCACGTCACGGGCCGGCCGGATCTTTCATCGCGTCAAGGAGATCTGGGCCGAGCTTGACTACGCGCAGCGACGCACGCTGGAGATCCGGACAGGCATCCCCCTCACACAACAGGCGAATCCCGACATGACCGCCAGCGTCAGCGACCTGGAGTCGCTCTACGCGCTGGAGGACCACGATGGGCTCAGCGACCGACACGCGTCGCCCGCTCGGATCCGTCCGTCGGTCGACAGGCGATCGCGCCAAGCGGGCAGCCGTCAGCGCGTATGACAAGTCGCCAGCCAATAGACCACAGAGGATCTGATGCACGTCAGGCTGACGAGATGACGTCGAGTGCCAGCAGCGATCAGCCGTCGGGACCGCTTGCCGATGAGCAGCTCGCCGAGTTCGTCGCAGCACCGGCCCCGGCGTTTGCCAAGCTCGACGTGGCCGCGATGCGCGAGGGGATCGCCACGCGTGCGCGGGCGCGTCCGCGCGGCCCCGAGATGCACGCGGTGCGTGAGCTGTGGATCGGTGAGCTTGGCGCGCGGCTGTACCGCCCTACGGCTGGTCGGGCTCCGCTGGTCGTCTACCTGCACGGCGGCGGCTGGACGATCGGCGATCTGGAGTCCTTTGACCGGATGTGCCGGCGGCTCGCGGACGCCTCGGGCGCCGCGATCCTCGCGCTCGAGTACCGCCTCGCGCCCGAGCACCCGTGGCCGGCATCGGTCGATGACAGCGTCGCCGCGCTGCGCTGGGTGGCATCGACGCCCGCCGAGCTCGGCGAGGCGCCGAGCGCCGTGGCCGTCGCCGGCGACAGTGCCGGCGGCACGCTGGCGGCGCTCGCGTGCCTGCGTTTGCGAGATGAGCAGCCCGAGGCACTGCCCGACCTGCAGGCGCTCATCTACGCCAACACCGACCTCACCGGCGCGTGCCCATCGATGTGCGAGAAGGCGACCGGCTGGGGCCTGGACGCCGACACGGTGCGCTTCTTCAACACCCAGTGGGTACCCGACCAGGCGCGCTGGTCAGACCCGGCCGTCAGCCCGCTGCACGCGCCCGACCTCACCGGGCTGCCCAGCGCGCTGATCGTGACCGCCGAGCACGACCCGCTACGCGACGAAGCCGAAACATACGCCCGCCGACTGCACGAGGCAGGCGTCGACGTCGAGCTGCGCCGCGAGCCCGGTCTGATCCACAACTTCATGCTGCTCGACGAGATCTCCCCCGCCTGCGCCGCGGCCGCCGACCGCGTCGCGGCAGACCTGCACCGTCGCCTCTCGTGATCGAGATCGAGCTGTTCACCGATCCAGCCTGCGCGTTCGCCTTCTCAGCCGAACCTGTCCGCCAGCGGCTGCGCTGGCACTACGGCGAAGGGCTCCGGTGGACGCCGAGAATGATCGTGCTGACTCGCGAGCCGGGCGAGGCCGAGAAGCTCGCGCAGGGCGCGCCCGGGCTGCAGCGGCGCTTCGGGATGCCGATCGACCCGCGGCCCTACAGCCGGCCGGCGTCTTCAGAGCCGGCGTGCCGCGCCGTGGTCGCCACCCGACTGCACGCTCCCGAACGCGCCGATGCACTGCTGCGCCGCCTGCGCGTGCGGGTCATGCAAGCCGCAGCGGCCGTCGCGGCCGCACTGGAAGGCGATGTCGCCGCGGCCCGTACACCCCCGCCCGCCGCCCGGGCGCTGGACCACAAGCTCGGCGGCCCACCCAAAAAGCGCCGCTACACCGCGCCGAGCTACATCATCGGCGGCGTCACCATTCCCGGGTTCAACCCAGTCGAAGCCTACGAGACAGCGATCGCCAACCGCGATCCCGACCTACCGCGCCGTCCCAAGCCCAAGTCCGTGCACGAACTGCTCACATGGACCGACGAGCCCCTAGCCACCGCCGAAATCGCACTCATCATGCAACTCGACCTCGAACAGGCACGACAAGCACTCCACGCGGCGACCGCCCAATGGCATCCCGACGGCGCGCGATCAGACTCCAGCTTGACCGAAACAGTGCCTCGACCGCCCGGTGGCCGAGCTGTCGTACAAGCGGAACGTCGGGGGGACGCCTCGATCAAACCGCGCGCGCCGGCGTCGAGGCAGTCACGTGCGCCTCTCACAAAAGGCGGAATGTAAAGTGTGGCGGGATTCGGCGGACGCTGGGCGAAAACCATGGCCCTGATTGGCGTCACGACTGGCCGGGTCGCTCGTCGGCTAGC
The DNA here is from genome assembly GCA_937888775.1 of uncultured Actinomycetes bacterium. The sequence goes on from CALAQT010000155.1 coordinate 10,909, forward strand.
TCCGACTTCGGTAGCTACGGCAGCGGGTGCGCCTTTGCAGGGCTCTCATCCCCGAGGAGGATGTCATGGCTCCGCTGCTGATCGGCTATGCCCGCGTTTCTACAGACGAGCAGGACCTCACCGCACAGCGAGACGCGCTCGCCGCTCTCGGCGTGACGCCCGAGCGAACCTACGTTGATCACGGCCTGACTGGAACCAACCGCGAACGCCCCGGCCTGCGCGAAGCGCTCGCTGCCTGCCGCGCCGGGGACACGCTCGTAGTCGCCGAGCTCGACCGCCTCGCGCGCTCACTTCCCGATGCCCGCGCGATCCTCGAGGATCTCACCAAGCGAGAGGTGAAGCTCAGTCTCGGCGGATCCGTGCACGACCCAACCGATCCGGTCGGCAGGCTGCTGTTCAACGTCCTGGCAATGGTCGCGGAGTTCGAGTCTGATCTCATCCGGCTCCGCACCCGCGAAGGCATGAAGGTCGCGAAAGCCAAAGGACGCCTGCGCGGAAAGCAGCCAAAGCTCAACCCTCGCCAGGAAGCTCATCTCGTAGCGCTGCATCGAGCCGGAGAGCACAGCACGGCCGAGCTTGGCGACCTGTTCAGCGTCGCGCGGTCCACCGTCTACCGCGCAATCGAACGCGACGCCAGGCGAGAACGAAGCCAAGCACATGCCCGCCGCCCAGCGAGCACGCGTCACCGATAGAGGTTCCCGGGATGGGAGCGCGCCCCCGACGTGCAATGACGCCGGCTGATGCCGCGCTGGCTCGATCCGCTGTTACGAGTGCTAGCGCCGCGAAGCCACCGTAGGAGTCTGGGATCATCGAGAGGCGTTATTCATCCGTGCTCAGCGGCGCCAGGGGCTGAGCGAGAGGAGGCCTGATCGACGTGGAGCAACCGAGTACGCGTGTGGACCGCATCGTCGGGGGGATCTATCGCATCGCGACCTGGGTGCCGGCGGCGGGGATCACGTTCAACCAGTTCCTGATCGACGACGAACGTCCGGCGCTTGTCCACACCGGTACGCATCAGCTCTACGAAGGGGTAAGGCGCGCGGTAGCCGAGGTGCTTGACCCGGCTCAGCTGGACTACGTCGCGCTTCTGCATTTCGAGGCCGACGAGTGTGGGGGGATGGATCGCTTCCTGACCGCGGCGCCGGAGTCGACGCTTGTTGGGAGTGCGCTGTCGGCGGGCCTGAACCTCGCCGGTTGGGACTACCAGGGCAAGGTGCAGGGTTTCTCGGACGGGGAGGTTGTCGACCTGGGCAAGCATCGGCTGCGCTTCCTGGAGACGCCGCATGTTCACCACTGGGACTCGATGATGATCTTCGAGGAGACCACCCGCAGCGTGTTTCCCTCCGATCTCTACATCCAGCCGGGCGAGCAGCCGGTGACCGTCGATCAGGACCTCGGCGAGGAGATGTGCGCCTACTACCGCGAGATCGGGATCTTCGCTCACGAACGCCCGGTGCGAGCGGTCGTCGATCGCCTCGAGGCGCTCGCCCCGGAGTGGATGCACGCCATGCACGGCGGCTCGCTTACCCGGGAGGCCATCCCGCGCTACACGCGGGCGCTGCGCGAGCGGGAGTTTGCGTATGACGGCAGGCTCCTCGGACGGGACGTGGTGAAGCCCGACGATGCGATCTCCGACGTCGATCCTGTACCGGCCGACGCGGGCTAGGACGATTCGCGGACACAGGCTCGCACCGGTAGCCGATCCCTGAGCGAAACGTTTGTCCTGCTCTGGGTCGCTCACGCGCGCGATAAGCGCTATACCGGTGAGCGATGGTGGGCTCATGACGTTCACCGGTTCGACGCCCACTCGGGTTCGGGGGCCGGCTGGGGGTGCCGAGATGCCGTCTGCCGTCGATCTGCGCGGCGTGCGTAAGTCCTTCGGTGCAGTGCTAGCCGTTCGCGGGATCGATTTGGTGGTGCGGCCTGGGGAGGTGATGGCTTTCCTTGGCCCTAACGGTGCCGGCAAGACCACGACGATCGACATGATCCTGGGCTTGTCGCGGCCTACCGCGGGCGAGGTCGAGGTGTTTGGCATGATGCCGCGCCAGGCGATCACCCGGGGATTGGTCTCAGCGGTCATGCAGAGCGGTGGCCTGCTCAGGGATCTGACTGTGGCCGAGACGGTGCGGTACACCGCGGAGCTGTTCGCGGCGAGCCGTCCGGTCGACGAGGTGCTAGCGCGGGCTGGTATCGCGGAGATCGCCGGGCGCCTGGTTGGCAAGTGCTCGGGCGGTGAGCAGCAGCGGCTTCGTTTCGCGATGGCGCTGGTGCCTGACCCGGAGTTGTTGATCCTCGACGAGCCGACTCAGGGCATGGATGTGGAGGGCCGTCGGGAGTTTTGGAAGGCGATCCGTGAGGACGCGGCCAAGGGCCGAACGATCCTGTTCGCGACGCACTACCTGGAGGAGGCCGATGCCTACGCCGA
>CALAQT010000156.1 GCA_937888775.1 uncultured Actinomycetes bacterium
TCGCCGACAACGTCGGCGACAACGTCGGCGACTGCGCCGGCATGGCGGCCGACCTGTTCGAGACCTACGCCGTGACCGCGGTCGCGGTGATGCTGCTCGGCATCCTGACCTTCACCCAGACCACGGCCGTGGCGCTGTATCCGCTGGTCCTCGGCGCCGTCTCGATCGTGGCCTCGATCATCGGCACCTTCGCGGTCAAGTCCAAGTCGGGCAATGTCGAGCGGGCGCTGTATCAGGGTCTCGCCGTGTCGGGCCTGATCGCCGCCGTCGCCTTCATCCCGGTGACCAGGTGGCTGATGGACGGCGTCACTCTCAAGGGCGGCGCGCATGGGCCCCACTGGTTCAAGTTCTATCTCTGCTCGCTGATCGGGCTTGGCGTCACCGCGCTGCTGTTCGTGCTCACCGATTACTACACGTCCACACGCTTCTCGCCGGTCAAGTCGACCGCCCGTGCCTCGCAGACCGGCCACGCGACCAACATCATCTCGGGCCTGGCCAAGGGCTACCAGGCGACCGCGGCTCCGGTGATCGTGATCGCGCTGGGGATCTTCGGCGCCTGGAAGCTGGGCCACGGCATCTACGGCATCGGCGTCGCGGTCATGGCCCAGCTTTCTCTGTGCGGCCTGATCGTCGCGCTCGACGCCTTCGGTCCGGTCACCGACAACGCCGGCGGCATCGCCGAGATGGCCGACCTCCCCGAGGAGGTCCGCAACGTCACCGACAAGCTCGACGCGGTCGGCAATACGACCAAGGCGGTCACCAAGGGATACGCGATCGGCTCGGCCGCGCTCGCCGCGCTCGTACTGTTCAACGCCTTCGGACGCGAGCTCACCGCGCGCGGCGTGAACGCGAGCTTCTCGATCGGCAGCCCACCGGTGCTGATCGGCCTGCTGATCGGCGGCATGATGGTCTACCTGTTCGCGTCGCTTTCGATGGAGGCCGTCGGCCGGGCGGGCGGCGCGGTGGTGGAGGAGGTCCGGCGCCAGTTCCGTGAGAAGCCGGGGATCATGGAAGGCACCGAGTTGCCCGAGTACGGCACCTGCGTGAGCCTCGTGACCAAGGCGGCCCAGCGCGAGATGATCGCCCCGGCGCTGATCCCGATCGTGTTTACGGTGATCGTCGGACTGATCAGCATTCAGGCGCTCGGCGGGATGTTGATCGGGGTGATCGTCGTTGGCATATTCGTCGCGATCTCGATGACCGCCGGTGGTGGTGCCTGGGACAACGCCAAGAAGCTGATCGAGGACGGCGCGTACGGCGGCAAGGGGTCAGAAGCGCACGCCGCGGCGGTCACCGGCGATACCGTCGGCGACCCATTCAAGGACACCGCCGGGCCCGCGATCAACCCAATGATCAAGGTCGCCAACATCGTTGCTCTGTTGATCATCCCGCTCATTACCTGACGTTTGGGCGTAGTCGCACCGCTCCGCCCGGGGGCACCGCAGGCTGGGATGGGCTCGTGGCGTTCTGTCAGGGTCCCGCGAGTGCCCCGAGGCGGAGGATGCGACTTCGCTTGGTTGCCCGGGTGACCGGAACGAGCTTCGCTTGACCTTGGCGCGCTAGCCTCCGCGTGGGCGATGTCGGTATCTGTTGAGCTTGGGCTGCTGCTGGCGCTTTTGACCGCCTTTGGGTCGGCGGCTGGTTTTCTGTACAAGTTCAAGGGTGCTCGCGAGGCGCCGGCGGTGGACATGCGCCGGCCGTGGCACAGTTCGGTGGCGCTTTTTCGCTCGCCGATGTACTCGCTCGGGATCGCGATCGCGTTGGGCTCGTGGGGGCTGCATGTGGGTGCGCTGGCGCTGGCTCCGATCTCGCTGGTGCAGTCGGTGATCGCCGGCGGCCTGGTGTTGCTGACGGTGATCGCCAACCGGGTGTTCGGGATCGAGGTATCGCGCCGCGAGTGGATCGGCGTCGGGCTGACCGCCGCGGGACTGGCCTTCCTGGCCGCCACGCTCGACGGGGACGGTCACGGCGCTCAGTCGCGCTATGACCCTACGACGCTGGCCATCTACATCGGCGCTGTCGGGTTCGCCGGCCTGTGGTTGGCGGCCTGGTCACGGCGCGCGACGATCCTGGCCGTGTCGGCCGGGTTGCTGTGGGCTGCCTCGGACACGTCGATCAAGGCGCTCAGCTCGCATTTGGGCTCGCTCGGGGTGGGGGTGGCCGGGCATCCACTCGCGCTGGTGATCCTGGTCGCGTCGCTGATCGGCCTGCTGGTCTCGGCCCGCAGTCTTCAGCTCGGAGAGGCGGTGCCCGTGATCGCGATCACCAGCGCTGCAGCGAACCTGACCACGATTGCCGCCGGGCCGATCGTGTTCGGCGAGCCGCTGCCCTCCGGGCACCTGCAGCTGGCGGTGCGGATGCTGGCGTTTGCCTTCGTGATCGTCGCCGCGGCGATGACGCCCCCGCCGGCACCCAGACCGGCTAGCCCGGTTCCGTCTTCCGGTCTGAACCCTTAGAGTGCAAGGCATGTTCATCCTGATCGTTGGCGCCGGGCGAGTAGGGTCGGCCATCGCCAAGCGTGCGCTGGACGCTGGCCACGAGGTGTCGGTGCTCGACAGCGACCCGCTCTCGCACGAGCGCCTGGACAAGGATCAGTCCACCACCTGGGAGGACGCCGGCGGACGGTTCACGGTCGGTGCCGCTCTCGAGGTCGACGGACTGATCGAAGCCGGAATCGAAGAGGCAGACGTCTTCATGGCCGCCACGAGCGGCGACAACACGAACCTCGTCATCGCTCAGATCGCGCAGCGCCGCTTCAACGTGCCTCGCGTGGTAGTGCGGGTCGCGGACCCAGGACGGGCGTCCTGGTACGCCGAGCAGGGTCTCGTCACGATCTGCCCCACGCAGCACGCGATCGACCAGGCCGAGCGGGTGGTGCTCGCGGCACAAGGGAGCATCTGAGCCGATGTATGTGATCATCGCCGGGGCGGGCAAGGTGGGCTGGAACCTCGCCCGCGAGCTGATCGCCAAGGACCGCGAAGTAACCCTGATCGAGTCCGATCACCGCCGCTACCGCGTGGTGGAGGAGGAGCTCGAACACGCCGTCCAGTACGGCGACGCGACCGAGCTGTGGGTGCTCGAGCGGGCTGGGATCCAGCGGGCCGACCTCGTGATCGCCGTCACCGGGGATGACGAGGACAACATCCTCATCTGCCAGGTGGCCAAGGAGCGCTACGGCTGCGAGCGCATCGTCGCCCGGGTCAACAACCCGCGCAATCTCCAGCACTTCAAGCTGCTGGGCGTCCAGCCGGCCGTCTCGGCGACCGACCTGATCCTGCGGCTGATCGAGCATGAAGTGCCCGAGTACGGTCTCGTGCAACTGCTCGCGCTGGAAGAGGAGCATCTGGAGATCATCGAGCTCGAAGTGGGTGAGCACTCTGAGGCGGCGGGCCAGAAGGTCGCCGACGTCGTGCTCCCCGACGGCTCGCTGATCATCTCCGTGCTTCGCAACGGGGCCGGTTTCGTCCCCAAGGCCGATTCGGTGATCCACGCCGGCGACCAGGTGCTGCTGATCCTCGACCCGGGGCTCGAGGGCGAGATCACTCCCCAGTTCGCGCCCAACGGCTCAGTCCGCTGAACACACTCGATGAGCAATCGCCAGGTCGACTATCTGCTGATCGGTGGCGGTCTGGCTGCCGGCAACTGCGCCCGCTGGCTGAGGGAATCGGGCGCGGACGGTTCGATCCTGCTGGTCGGCCGCGAGCCCGACCTGCCCTATAACCGCCCGCCGTGCTCCAAGGGCTATCTGCAGGGCATCGATTCGCGCGAGGACGTGCTGTTTCGGCCGCCCGGTTGGTTTGCCGAGCAGCAGATCGAGGTGTTGACCCGCACCTCGGCGATGAAGCTCGACCCCGCTGAGCGCACGGTTAAACTCTCGGACCGCTCTGAGATCAGCTTCGGCCAGGCGCTGCTGGCCACCGGGGCCAATGTGCGGCGCCTGAACGTGCCCGGATGCGAGCTGGAGGGCATTCACTACCTGCGCACGCTGGGCAACAGCGACGCGATCCGTGAGGACGCCTCGGGCAAGCGGGTGGTGCTGATCGGGGGCTCCTACATCGCCAGCGAGGTGGCGGCCTCGCTGACCGAGCGCGGATCGACCTGCACGATGGTGATGATCGAGCCGGTCGCCCTCAGCCGGGGCTTCGGGCAGACGTCCGGGCGCTTCTTTCAGTCCGTCTTGGAGGAGCATGGGATCACGGTCCACGGTGATGACCAGCTCAAGCGCTTTGAGGGCAGCGATGGCCGCGTCACGCGGGTGATCACCAAGGCAGGCCGGGAGCTAGACGCCGACGCAGTTGTGATCGGCGCCGGCGCGGTGCCCGACGTGACCCTGGCGCGCGGCGCGGGCCTGGAGCTCGGCAGCAGCGGCGGAGTGGCTGTCGACTCGCACCTGCAGACCTCCGTGCCGGGCATCTACGCAGCGGGTGACATCGCGCAATACGACAGTGTCGTCAACGGGGGTGCTTCGATCCGCGTCGAGCACTGGGACGTCGCCTTCAACCATGGCAAGACCGCTGCCCTGAACATGCTCGGTCAGGACGCCGCTCACGACGTGGTCCCCTACTTCTTCTCCGACCTGTCTGACTGGGCCTCGCTGGAGTACGTCGGACCGGCCTACGAGTGGGACCGGGAGGTGGTGCGCGGTTCGCTGGACGACGGCGAGTTCACCGTCTTCTACCTCCAGGGCGCGCGCGTGGCCGGGGCGCTATCGGTCGGGCGCTCGGACGATCTCGACGCCGCCCGCCGGCTGATCTCCTCTGCGACGGATCTCGGCGACGGCGTCGACGCGCTCGGGGACCTCTCAAGCGATCTGTCGCAGCTGTAGCGACCGGCGCGGGCCATCCGCGGCTGCGCATCCGTTACGCGTCCGGTAGAGCTGCGGGGCAAGGACTCGAACCTTGATAACCAGCTCCAGAGGCTGGCGTCTTGCCATTAGACGACCCCGCAAGGGCGTGCAAAGGATAGCCGACTGAGAGCGATCCATCCGGCTCGGATGGGAACATATGTTCGGGTCAGATCGGAGTCGAAAATATGCTTTAGGGGTCGACGAACTCGCCCGGCTGCTTGGTCATGCCGGCGGTGACGGCGGCCAGCTGGTTGGGCGATCCGATCAGTCCCAGCTGGATCTCGGCCTCTAACGCGAGCGTCTGCTCGGGCGGACCGGTCCAGGCTTGATCGAACAGGCGCTTGGCCCCGCGGACCGCGTCGGGGGACTTGGAGGCGATCTCGGTGGCCAGCTGGCGCGCGAGCGTGAGCGGATCCTCGGTCACGTGGGTCACGATTCCCAGCGCAAGCGCCTCGGCGCCGCTGAACACCCGGCCGGTGTAGGTCAGCTCCTTGGCCACGTCGATGCCTACCAGGCGCGGGAGCGTGCGGGTGATCGACATGTCGGGCACCAGGCCCCACTTGACCTCCATCACCGACAGCCGGGCGTCCGGGGTGGCGATCCGGATGTCAGCGCCGAGCGCAATCTGCAGCCCGCCGCCGAGGCAGTTTCCGTGCACCGCGGCGATCACCGGGACCGGCAGCGTTATCCAGTCGTAGGCCGCGCGCTGAAACCAGTTCGGGGAGCTGTCGCGCAGCGGCGCGGTCAGGCCGTCAAGACCGGCTTCGGTGCCGGCCAGGCTCATCAGGTCGATGCCTGAGCAGAAGCTCGGTCCGTCTCCTAGGAGCACGACCGCCCGCACGCCCGGCTCGCCGGCGAGCTGCGCCGCGGCGGCGATGATCGCCTCGAACATGGCCAGATCCAACGCGTTGTGCTTCTCCGCCCGGGCTAGGCTGACCAGCGCGACATGGTCGTCGATCTCGATCCGGACGCGCTCTTGGCTCATCAGCCCGGCACCCTACCCGTCACGGCACCAGGACGACCGGGTCCCCGATGCGGATTCTCCCCGGCTGGATCACCTCGCCATAGATCCCGAACGGCAGCGGCTCGGTCGTCTCGAGCTCGCCGCGGTAATCGCGCAGGACGTCGAGCGTCGGGAGGTCGATCTCGCCGCTGTCTGGATCGCGGGAGGTGACCAGGCACCGCCCGACGTGGCCGTGGAAGGCGATCCGCGCCGGGCCCACGGTGACCCGGCGCCCGACCCAGTCATCCTCGGCGTGGGCGGCGACGCCGTCGATCTCGATCAGCATCCGAAACCGGCGCACGTCGACGCCCGGCTCGCCGGCCCCCTGCGAGAGGCGATGCAGCGAAGCGCGTGAGATCAGCGACGCCGCCCCCCGGGCGCCACGGTCGACACTGCCCAGCGACTCCACCAGCCGCAACGGCTGGCCCACGTGATCTGAGAGCGCCGATGCCCACGGACCGCCGACCAGCCGGCCCCGGCGGGGCCGGGAGTAGAAGCGCGTCGTGAGCTCGTCGCCTGCCTCGATCCGGTCGCGCACGATCGATCCGTCGGGGAAGCTCAGCGTCAGCGCGTGCTCATCCGCGGCGTAGTCGGCGACCACGGCGGTGAGCTCGCCCAGTTGCTTGCCGTTGACCATCCGCCCGCGCTCATCGATCACGTAGAAGCGCCGGTCCCCGCGCGCGCCGCCGGCCTCGAGCGTGACCTCTGGCACCGGGCGCAGACGGGTTCCCTTGATGACCGTGATCGCGAGGCCGGTGACCGCCGCCGGCATCTAGGCGGCCGCCTGTTCGGCCCAGTCGCGATATAGCTCCCAGTAGCGGCCACCGGCCTCGAGCAGCTCGTCGTGGGTGCCCTGCTCGACGATCTGGCCGTGCTCGAGCACGAGGATCCGCGCCGCGTGCCTGATCGTCGAGAGCCGGTGGGCGATCACGATCGCGGTTCGGCCCGCGACCAGGCGCCGCAGGCCTAGCTCGATCAGACTCTCGGTGTGCACATCGACGTTGGCGGTGGCTTCGTCGAGCACCAGGATCCGCGGATCGGCGACCAGCGCGCGGGCGAACGCGAGCAGCTGGCGCTGGCCGGCCGACAGCTGGACGCCGCGCTCGCCAACCTGGGTGTCGTAGCCGTGCTCCAGCGCCATGATGAAATCATCGGCGCCTACCGCGCTGGCCGCGTCGCGGATCTCCGCCTCCGAGGCGGCCGGGCGGCCGAAGGAGATGTTCTGGCGCACCGTGCCGCTGAACAGGAAACCCTCCTGGGGGACGATCCCCATCTGCGAGCGCAGCGAATGGGCGGTGACCGAGCGCAGGTCGTGCCCGTCGACCAGCACGCGGCCCGAGGTCGGGTCATAGAAGCGGGCCACGAGCTTGGCGAAGGTCGACTTACCGGCACCGGTCTCGCCCACCAGCGCCACGGTCTGTCCGGCAGCGATCACCAGGTCGACGTCGCGTAACGCCCAGGCCCCGTCCTCGTCGGATCCGTAGCGGAAAGACACGTCGTCAAACCGCAGCTCGCCGCTGATCCTCGGCAGCGCCTGGGCTCCGGGAGCGTCGCTCAGTTCAGGCTTCTCGTCGAGCAGCTCAAAGATCTTGTCCAGGGCGGCCATGCCGGACTGGTAGGTGGTGTAGAGCTGGGATAGTTGCTGGATCGGATCGAAGAAGTTGTTCAGCGCCGCGACGAAACCGAACACGACGCCGGTCGAGGTATGCCCGTTGATCACCTCCAGTCCGCCGATCACCAGGATCTCGACGGTCACCAGTGCCGACAGCAGCTCGACGGCCGGGAAATAGGCGGCATTGAGGTTCACCGTCGTCATGTTCGCGGCGCGGTTCTCGTCGTTGAGCTCGGCGAAGCGCTTGATGTGCCGCGGCTCCTGACCGAACGCGCGCACCACGCGGATGCCCGACAGGCTCTCCTGCAGGTACCCGGTGATCGAGGCGATCTTATCTCGCGTGAGGCGGTAGGCGTCGGCCGAGGCGATTCGGAACGCCAGCGCGCCGACCGCCAGGATCGGCAATGCGATGAAGGTCAGCAGGGCCAGGTGGAAGTCCAGCACCAGCAGGATCACGAACACGCCGATCAGCGTCAGGGCGGATTGGATCAGCGTCGCCAGCCCGTCCTCGACCAGCTGGTCGAGCGCCTCGACGTCGTTGGTCAGGCGAGAGATGATCACGCCGGCGCGGTTGCGTGAGTAGAAGCCGATCGACAGCGACTGCAGGTGGGCGAACAGCTGGACGCGCAGGTCCTGGAGGGCGCGCTGGCCGACCCAGCCGACGAGGTAGGTCTGTGCGTAGGAAGCGACGGCGTAGATCACCGCCGACGCCAGGAAGGCCACCACGACCAGGTCCAGGGCGCCCACGTCGTGTCGCTGGATGCCCTGATCGATCGCCACCTTGGCCAGCGGGGCGGGCGCCAGCGCCGCGGCGGTGGCGAGTACCAGTGAGGTGAACATCGCCAGCACGCGCCAGCGGTAGGGAGCGAGCAGCCGGCCGAGGCCGCGCAGCTTGCGCCCGCGGCCGCCGGTCTGCCGCAGACGGCGGCGCAGCTCGGCGCCGGATCTCGCGCGGCTCATAGGCCCGTCGCTCCGACTGCCTTGCGGGTCATGAAGACCTGATCCGGCCCGGATCTCGCGCGGCTCATAGGCCCGTCGCTCCGACTGCCTTGCGGGTCATGAAGACCTGATCCGGCATTCCCTTCTCGACGATCTCCCGGTACAGCTCGGAGCGTTCGAGCAGCTCATCGTGTGAGCCCTGGGCAGCCAGACGCCCGTCCTCCAGCACGAAGATGTGGTCGGCCAGCGCGAT
>CALAQT010000157.1 GCA_937888775.1 uncultured Actinomycetes bacterium
CGTCACGGCCGAGCGCGGGCGCGCGAGCGCGGTGCGGGGCGGCGAACAGCGTCAGCGCCTGGCGGGCCAGCTCGGCCGACGGATCGGCGGCGCCGGCCACGGCGTCGATCTCGCCCAGCGTCCAGCCGAGGCGCTCACGGGCCTGCGCGGCCGAGCGCAGGGCGTCGCGGCGGATCGCCGCCTCCAGCCCGTCGGCAACCTCTGGCCGCTCCAGCCGACCCGGAGCCCGCAGGTAATCGAGCAGGTCCTGCGCGCGCGCCGCCTCTGCGTCAAGCAGCGCGCAGCGGGCCAGGCCCAGCAGGCCGCGACCGAGCGCAGTGTGGGCGAACGGGACCTCGTACCGGCTGGCCAGGGCGATCCCGTACTGGGCGAAGACGCGGGTCAGCAGCGGCGCGCTGCGATCCGGCGACCGGCTTACCACGGCCATCTGCTCGCCGGGGACTCCGGCGCGCAGCAGTTTGAGCACCTCGGCGGCGACGAGCTCGGCCTCGGCGCGCTCGCCGCCGGCCTCCAGCAGCTCGATCGCGGAGCCTGGATCAACGCGCTCGGGCGCCGGCTGAAACAGCGTGCGCTCCAGGTGATGCAGGGCCGCGCGTGACTCCGGCTCGTAGTGATCGTCGAGCGCGGGCAGCTCGAGCACACGCTCGGCCAGCGGCCGCAGCTCGGCCACCGCCTCGGCGCGCGCGGCCAGCGCGGGACGACCCGCCTCATAGGTCAGCGAGACGGTCACCTGGGCGCCGACGATTCGTGACAGCGTCTCGACCGCGTCGCGCTCGAGCGCGGTCAGATCGTCGAAGCCGTAGAAGAAGACCGGATCCGCTCCCCAGCGGCCGGGAGCCTGACGCAGCGCGTCGAGCGCGCGCCATGCGAACGTCTCGGCGTCGACGCGGTGCAGCCGGCCCAGCTCATCGGCGTAGGCCAGGTAGAGCCTGGCGACGTCCTGCGCGTAGGGGCCGCGCCGAGGATCCTGGCCCGCCCAGCTGCGCAGGGCCGCGGCAAAGCGCTGCGGCGTGACCAGCGCGCGCTGCAGCTCGGCGATCAGCTCCCCCGCGGCGGCCGTGAACCCGGGGGCCTGCGCGGAGCCAGCCAGCGGACCCAGCTGCGCTGCGCTCAGCGCTTTGGTCAGCACGCGCCGGCGCTGCAGCGGGGACAGACGGCGGCCGAAGTACTGCGCGCGACGCGCGATCTCGCTCGCCAGGCCGGAGAAGGTGAGCACCGAGCCGAGCACAACTCCGCCGGAGGCCAGCTCACGCGCGTAGTGGCCGGCGTCGCCGGCGGTGGGGACCACCAGCAGCGCGCCACGGCGCGCGGCGGCGCCGTAGGCGCCCAGGACTTCACCGGCCTTGGCCGAGTTGGCCGGGCCGAGCACGAGCGTCAGGGGCATTGGCCTATGGTGGCGTGAGGTGACGACGAACCCCTGCGGGCGCCCGGCCGCGCGATCCCGGTCCGACCACTAAAGACGGGTAAAGCTACGCGGCGGCGGGCTGCTGCGCGGCGGATTCGTCGCTTGTGGCGGCGAGGTCCTCGGGCTCGGCCTCGGGCGGCTTGGCGCCCTCCTTGGCCCATGGCTCGTCGAACTCGACCCTCCACTTGCCGTCCTCGTTCTGCTGGAGCGCCAGGCGGGCGCGGAAGCTCTTGCCTGACCGGCCCTTGAAGCCGGTCACGGGCTTCTCGGTCCGGCCGGTCGCGATCAGCTCACGCGCGATGGCGATCGGCAGCTGCTTGCCGGCCTTGGACTTCCAGATCACAAAGCCGCAGCCCGGATCGTCGCGGGCCCAGCACGAGTAGCCCTTGCGGTTCTCGACGATGTCGTGGCCGCAGACCGGGCACGGCCCGAGCTTGGCGCGGGGGATCCTGACGTCCTTGAGCTTGGCGTCGAGCTCGCCGACGGTGGACTCGGTGAACTTGACGATGTCGCCCATGAACTGCTTGCGCGAGTCCTCACCGGTCTCGATCTTGGCTAGCCGGTGCTCCCAGTCGCCGGTCATCTGGGGCGAGGTGAGCGGATGCTCGCCGAGCAGGCGGATCACGTTGAGGCCCTTCTCGGTGACCACCAGCGCCCGGGCGTCGCGCTCGATGTAGCCGACCTGCAGCAGGCGCTCGATGATCGCCGCCCGGGTGGCCGGCGTGCCGATCCCGGATTCCTTCATCGCCTCGCGCAGCTCCTCGTCGTCGACCAGCTTGCCGGCCGTCTCCATCGCCCCCAGCAGTGAGCGCTCGGTGTGGCGCCGGGGGGGCTTGGTCTCCTTCGCCTCCCAGGCCACATCGACGACGTCCGCGGTCTCGCCCTGGTTCAGCTTCGGCAGCCGCTGCTCGCGACCCTCGTCCTCGTCCTCGCCAGTGGCGTCGTCGAGGTCGGCCGTCTCGCCGTAGGCGCCGCGCCAGCCGGAGACCAGCAGCAGCTTCCCTCGGGTGCGGAACACGTGTGTGGCCACGGTCGTCTCGACGCGTGTGTTCTCGAACACCGCCTCGGGGTGGAACACGGCCAGGAAGCGACGGACGACGAGGTCGTAGACCTTCCGGTCGTCGTCGTTCATCTTGTCGACGGGATGGCGCTCGGCGACGGTGGGGATGATCGCGTGGTGATCGGTGACCTTGGCGTCGTTGACGACCCGGCCGAGCGGCAGCACGTCCAGTCCCAGCACGTACTTCGCCGCGGCCGCGTACTCCCTCTGCGAGCCGACCAGCTGCGCGATCGGCTTGATCTCGCCGACCATGTCGCCGGTGATGTAGCGGGAGTTGGTGCGCGGATAGGTGAGCGCCTTGTGCTCCTCGTAGAGCCGCTGTGCCGCCGACAGCGTGCGCCGGGCCGAGAAGCCGAAGCGGCCGTTGGCGTCGCGCTGGAGCTGGGTGAGGTCGTAGAGCAGCGGCGCGCGTTCCTTGCGCACGGTCTTCTCGAGCTTGGTGATCTCGCCGACCTGGCCCCGGCACGCGGCGGCGATCGCCGCGGCCGCTTCGGCGGTCTCGATCCGGGGCTTGGCGCCGGCGTGGAAGCGTCCCTCGTAGGTACGCCCGGCGGGCTGCGCCACCGCGGCGAAGTCAGCGTCAACGACCCAGTAAGGCTCGGGCTTGAACGCCCGAATCTCCTCCTCGCGCCGGGCCAGGATCGCCAAGGTCGGGGTCTGCACGCGCCCCAGCGAGACCGCGCCGTCAAACGAGGAGCGCAGGCGGATCGTCGCGGCCCGGGTGGCGTTCATGCCCACGATCCAGTCGGCCTCCGAGCGCGAGCGGGCCGCTTCCTCAAGCGAGCTGAGCTCCGCGGCCGGGCGCAGATGCGCGAACGCCGACTCGATCGCCGCCTTGGTCATCGAGTTCAGCCACAGGCGCTGGACGGGCTTCTTGGACCCGGACTTCTCATACAGATAGGCGAAGATCAGCTCGCCCTCCCGCCCGGCGTCGCAGGCGTTGACGACGTTCTCGACGTCGTCGCGCCCCAGTTGGCGCTTGACCACGTTCATCTGCTTCTTGGACCGCTCGTCGCGCACCACCAGCTTGAAGTGCTCGGGGACGATCGGCAGGTCGGCCATCCGCCACTTCTTGAAGCGATCGTCGTATTCGTCGGGATCGGCCAGCTGGACGAGGTGGCCGACCGCCCAGGTCACCACGTGCTCGAGCCCCTCCAGGAACCCGTCGCCCTTGGTGAAAGCCCCGGGCAGCACGCGAACCAGATCCCGGCCCACGGACGGCTTCTCGGCGATGATCAGAGTCTTTGGCATGAGTCCGCCGAGGGTAGCGCCCGCGGCAAGTGGCGCCGAGCCGCGGTCGCCACGGGGCGGCGACAAGTCAGCGGTCGGGCCGCTCGGCCACGCGGCGGGCGACCGACCGCAGACCCAGGCGCCGCGCGGTCGCTGCGGCCGACTCGGTCAGGCGATCGGCCTCCGGTCCGGGTCCCAGCGCCCGGGCGTAATCGATCTGCGTGTGGGCCAGATGCACGGGTGCCTGCAGAGCCGTGTGGGCCTCCAGGGCCTCGGTCAGATGCTCCAGCGCCAGGTCGCGATCGCCCATCGTCGCGGCCAACCGCCCAAGGTAGCGGGCCGCCGATCCCATACACGCAGCCGCGAGGCCGATCACCACGTTCCCGCTCCGATAGGGCGCCAGCAGCTCGTACAGCAGAGCGGCGCGCCGCGCATCCCCAAGCTCCGCGCACGTGTCGGCCAGCAGCGTCATCGCGATCATCCAGTCGCCGTCCTGGAGGAAGTCGGCGAAGTCGTGGGCGGCGAGCAGCTCGAACTCGGCCCTGGACTCCTCCCGGCGCCCGGTCTCATACAACAGGAGTGACAGGCCGGCGCGCCAGGCCGGCCGCTGCGCGTTGGTCCTGATCAACTCGCGCATCGGCCCCTCCAGCTCGGCCATCCTCAGCTGCTCACGCCGCACGGCCAGCACCTGGACGGCGTAGTACTGAAACGCGGTCACATCCTCACCCGGCGCGCCGACCGCCAGCGCCTCGGCGGCGAGCTGCTCGGCCAGGTTGAGGTGACCGCGCAGCAACGCCCGCATCGCGCGCCAGACGGCCGCGCTCCACAGATACAGCGCTTGGCGCAGCCGCTGCGCACCCTCGGTGAACGCCTCGATCTGGGCGTCGACGGCCACGATGTCGCCCAGCTCCAGCAGATCGACGACCAACCACGCGTGGCCCGACAGCACCAGCTCCAGATCCTCGGCCTGGCGCGCGTGGCGCAGCAATGCGGTCGAGTCCGACAGTCGCTGCTGCAGCTGGGCGGGATCCCAGAACGCTCGCCGGCGCGCGGTGGCGGCCAGCGCCGAGGCCTCGGGGTCGTCGAGCTTAGCGGCCAGCGCCGTCGCCTCGGCGCTCAGCTCGCGCATCTCCTCACGCCGGGGCGAGTAGTACAGCGCGCCGCACAGACGGGCGAGCAGGCGCACCCGCATCACGGTGTGCTGGCCGCGGGTCATCGCCAGCGCCTGCTCAAGCATGCTGATCAGCTCCGGGTCGACGACCCCGGGCGGCTGCACGTAGGGCCGCGAGGCGCCGATCGCCGCGCGGGCCAGACTCTCCGCATCGCCCAGCTCGGCCGCCAGCACGGCGGCCCGACGAAACGTTTGCCAGGCCAGCGGGCGCTCGCCGCTTCGCACCTGCGCCTCGCCCAGCAGCACCATCAGCTCGCAGCGGCGGTGAGCCGCCTCGGGCGCATAGCGCTCTAGCACCTCCAGCCCGCGCGCGTAATGGTCGGCGGCCTCCTCGTGGGCGAGCATCTCGGTCGCCTGCTCGCCGGCCTCCAGCGCGTAGCGGATCGCGCGCTCGGCGTACAGCGGCTTGGCGGCGCGGGTGAAATGGTGCGCCAGCGCGCTCAGATGGCGCTCGGGGCCGGCCAGCTCCAGCGCGTTGCCGACACGGTGATGAATGCGACTGCGGCGGGCGGTCGACATCCCGTCATAGAGCGTCTCCCGGATCAGCGCGTGGGCGAAGCTGTAGTGACCGGAGCCGGCGTCTGACTCGTCGACCAGACCGGCGGCCAGGGCCTCGTCGAGCGCGCGCAGGAACTCGTCCTCGTCGAGCGACACGGTGGCCTCCAGCAGCGACGCATCGAAATCGCGACCGATCACCGACGCCACCCGCAACCACTCGATCGCGTTCTCGTCGAGCCGATCCAACCGGCGGGAGATCACCTCCTTGACGCTCTCAGGCAGCCCGAAGCGCTGCAGCTCTCGGGCGCCGGCGCGGTCTGGCTGGACGCCGGCGTCGGCCAGGTGGCGGATGATCTCCTCCACGAACAGCGGGTTGCCTTCGGTCTCCTCATACAGCGCCTGGGAGAAGGCGTGAGACGGGGCGACGCTCGTGCGCAGGCGCACCAGCTCCTCGGTATCGGCGCGTCCCAGCCCGGAGACCTTCAGCCGCGTGACCAGCCGCTCCCGGCGCAGCTCGGCGATCGCGGGACCAAAGCCCTCGGCCCGGGTCTCGGTGGACCGGTAGGCACCGAGGATCAGCAGCCGCGACGGGGTCGGAGCGCGCGCCAGGTGACGCAGCAGCAACAGGCTGGGGCGGTCGGCCCACTGCAGGTCGTCGAGCACGAGCAGCACCGGCGACGCGGAGGAGATCTCGGCCAGCAGGCCCACGACGGCCTCAAACAGCCGGTAGCGCTCGGTCCCGGGCTCGCCCGACGGCGGCGGCGGCAGGTCCGGCACGCGGTGTGACAGCTCGGGAACGAGCCGCGCCAGCTCAGAGCCCCATTCGTGGGTGCTGGAGCGCAGCTCGGACACCGGCATCTTGGCGACGTAATGGCGCAGCGCCTCAAGGAACGGCTGGTAGGGGACCAGCGTCTCCTCCGGCGAACGGCCGAACAGCACCAGCCCGCCGGACTCGTGCGCGCGACGGGCGATCTCGGCGATCAGCCGCGTCTTGCCGACCCCCGGCTCGCCGGCCAGCAGGACGGCCCGCTCGTGACCGCCCGGCCCAGGGGGTCCGGCGTCGTGTGTCGCGCCGGTGCCGGCGGACTCGGCGTGGGGCTCGCCGGTGCCGGCGGGCTC
>CALAQT010000158.1 GCA_937888775.1 uncultured Actinomycetes bacterium
ACCCGAATCCCGCGCCACCACGCGGGATTCAACCTTTCAAATGCGAAAACTTCCGGCTAGCCCGCTGGTCCCCTCAAGTTATGATCGATCGATGCCCGATCGCCTTTACTTCACGGATTCAGATGAGTCCAATCGCCTGATCGCCGCCGATCCGATGGCCTTGGTCATCGGTTTTGCGCTTGACCAGCAGATCACTGTGCAGAAGGCGTTCTCGGGGCCGCTGGCGTTGCGCGAGCGACTGGGCTCGCTCGACGCCGCCACGCTGGCCGCGGCCGATCTCGAGCCTGTGTTCCGCACCCTCCGGCGATCCACCGTTATCCCGGGGCGATGGCAAAGCGCGTACGCGACCTGGCGGCATACATCCGCGACGAATACGACGGCCCTCAGAAGCGTTGATTGGCCGAGCGGCGAGTCGTACGCTTTGCTCGTGTCGCAGGGTCATCACCGGGACTGCTAGCGGCCAACCCAGGCGCAGAGCACACTGCGACCAGCAGAGCCAGAAGCGATAAGACGACGGTGATCCCGCGGCAGGCTCGTATGCCGGTCAGAACGGCTGGCCTCGCGGAAAGTCTCGCTTGCACGGGCACCGTCCCCGGCGGTAAAGGACTACTCGCCCCTCTCTTCGGGGTACTTGCGACACTCTGGGCCGCGACAGCAGCGCCGGCATACGTTGGCGCCTGGACCTGCTTTCACTTCGCGACGGGGGTCCTGGCTGTGCTGGTCTCAGTCATGCTCGGCGCGGAAAGTGCGCATCTCCCCTCACGACCGCTTTCACGATCTGGGCGCTGTCGGACGGGCGACTCCTTCGGCGACAAAGCGCTCGTCCCAGCGCCCCGAGCTCGTGGCCGCTGCTTGCACGCGATTGCGAGAGTGACCGAGGTGCGCCCTATCGCTTGCTGGGGAGCCTCACCACGGCGTGCCAGCTAACAGCCGAGACGCTTGCTGAGACGCCTCGGACCAGCAAGCGCCGGAGCGCAACACATCGTCGCGGTTGTGCGAGCGGACGCCTGAGCCAGCGGCTCGGTCAGCACTGGCCGCTCGTAGTAGGGCTCCGACGGCAACGTCGGGGCGGAGCGCCACCGCCAGGATGCGGAGTGCGGGCCACTCCCCGGGAGACGGCGGAACGCCACGTGCGGGCCGACGCAAACCCTGTGATGTATCGAGGGCCTTGTCCGCGAGGGAAGGTTCAGCGAACATTGGGGATACGGGTGACTCAAACGTCGGATGGTTGTCCTGTGCGTACCGGATCTAGACGCCGACGTCGACCCGCGCGATCGCGGCCCCGATGCCAGGTCGCGGTGGGTTGAGCCATGTGGCGCTAGGCGGAACGGCACGTGTTCGCGGACACTTGTCCGGGGCGCGCCGGTTCGGACGCGCCGATCGAGCAAAGGTGAGCGGATGAGCGACACGCGGCAGGAGCGGATACTCAGGGTGGGAGAGCCGCTGCGTCTGCGGCCCGGGGCGACGGTTAGCCTGGCTGACGACTTCGATTCCGGAGACACCGTCGAGGTCAACGGCAAGAAGCAGGGCAAGAAGCTTCTCAAGACCGCAGTCAAGGACATCAGCGACTATCAGCGGCGGCTCGCTGCCGAGGAGCGCGACGGGGTGCTCGTCGTCATCCAGGCCCTCGACGCCGGTGGTAAGGACGGCACGATCCGCCACGTCCTGAGCGGCGTCAATCCCGCCGGCGTGGCGGTGCAGAGCTTCAAGCAGCCATCGGCCGAGGAGCTCGCGCACGACTACCTCTGGCGTTATAAGCAGCATCTGCCCGCCCCGGGCCAGATCGCGGTGTTCAACCGTTCCCACTACGAGGAGGTGCTCGTCGTGCGCGTCCACCACGAGCTCCTTGAGGCCCAGCAGGTATCGGCCGCCGCCAGGGGCGGCGACGTGTGGCAGCGGCGCTTCCGTGAGATCAACGAGTGGGAGCGCGATCTCGTCGACCATGGCGTGCGGATCGTCAAGCTGCTGCTGAACATCTCCAACGAGGAGCAGCGCGTGCGCTTCCTGCGGCGCTGCGATCTGCCCGAGAAGCACTGGAAGTTCTCGGCCAGCGACATCAACGAGCGCGAGCACTGGGACGAGTACGAGTACGCCTTCTCCGAGATGCTCGCTCATACGAGCACGGATTGGGCGCCGTGGCACGTCATTCCCGCCGACCATAAGTGGTTCGCGCGCTTAGCGGCGGCCTCGGTGCTAATGGGCACCCTCATGCGGATCGACCCCCAGATCCCGGAGGTCGACGCCGAGGCGCGCGAGGCGCTGGACGCAGCCCGAGCCGAGCTCGAGACCCAGGCGCCTCGCGACGAGCCAGCCGACCCGGTCGCCGAGGACCCCGACGAGTACCGGTAAAGCCAACGCCATGCCTGACGCGTGTCTCAGTCGGCGAAGGGCTATCGAACGGCGGGCTGGAGGCTGGGGCGGAGCGCCGCTAGGCGACCTACGCGGACAAGACCTTCTCGCGTTCTGGCAATCAGCTTATGGCTGCCCGGTGACCGGGGCCATGTGGCCGCCTGAGGAAAGCATCGACGGTCAGTCGATGAGCCCGAGCGCGCGCGCCCGGCGAACCGCCTCGGCGCGGCTGTGAACTCCGAGCTTCTTGTAGGCCCGCTCGGCTCGTTCCTTGGCTGCTGAGCGAGAGATCCCCAGCTTGTCCGCGATGAGCGCGAACGTCAGCCGTGTGGGCAAGTAACGGAGAACCCGCGCCTCAGCCTCGGTAATCGACGCTGCGCGGACGGTGGCGGCAGCTCCGGTGACAGCCTCGTCGGCGGCTTCGTCGGCCGCCGTGACTTCTGCTGCGTCCTCGGCGACGGCCTCGGCGGCGGCGTCATCGGCCGCGATGACTTCTGCGGCGTCCTCGGCGACGGCTTGGGCGGCGGCGGCGTCGGCCGCAGCAACGATGATGCCGGCGGCGTTCAAGGCCTCAACGGCCTCGTGGGCAGCTGTCTCCTGCACGATGCCTGCGGTGATGAGCGCTTGGAGGGCGCTGGCAGCGGCAGCGGCACGGATCGCTTCCGAAGCTGCGACCGCCTCGGCTGCTTGGGTCTCAGCCTCCATGGCGATCAGCGTCGCACGGACTTCGGCAGCCTGCGCTGCTGCAATCACCTCAGTCGCCTCCTCCATCGCCGCGACCTCGGCCCCGACGAGCAGCCCGGCCCCGGAGGTGAGGAATCCCTCACCTAGCAGCGCCCCGCCAGTCTCGGCGATCGCGTCAAAGAGCGGCTGCGCCCAGCCATGCTCGATCAGCAGGAATGCGAGCGCGGTCCCAGGCTCCAGGGATTCTGCCAATGCCCATGCGTCAGCCGGATCGAAGCCCGCCGAGCCATCGTCCGCCGCTGGTTCCGCGACACCAACCCCGGCAAGGGGGACGATGCTTGACAGGAGTGCCCCAAAGTCGTCGTCGCCGGCGACGACGACAGGCTGGATCGTGCCATCCTCGTTTTTTGCCACGAAGAGCAAGTCGAGCAGGCGCAAGACCCCTCGGCCCTGGAGTCGATCGACTTCCGCCAAGACCCGACCCTGGAACTCGGAACCGGGACTGAAGCTCACGGCAATCACCTGCAACGGACCCGGCATCAGTTGACCTCTCCATCTCTTACTGGGCGCCGATCGTACCAGCCACCAGAGAGCCCGGTTTCCGGCAGATGGCTTGCCGCCGAGGATCCTTGAGCGCGGCTTTTCGCTCGCGCGTGGGATTTCGACGCCAGCTCTAGCGCGTGTGCGCGGGGGGAACCTGAACGCAGCTCTTTGCCGCCGCCCCACTCGTGGTGAGGACGCTATGCGCGTGATCGACGGCGGCGAGGCTCGAGCGCGCCCGCGTTCAACAGCGTCCTAGTCAGTTAGATTAGGTCGGCTCGCCCCACTGACCATCACCGCGATCCTGCGCGCTCTGATCGGCGATGGCCGGGGAACGGTCTGGCCCGAAACCGGCCTGCTTCAGCATCCGCAGATCCACCACGATCTGGACCTCGACGTCCTTACCATGAGGTGCGGGGAGCACCTCGGTCTCAGAGCCGAGCGAAACCTTGAGCTTGCCGTTGTGCTCATGAGTCACGGTTCCAATCGTCTCCAGCAGCGATACCACCCCGCGCCACTCGATGTTGCCGCTCGGCGGCTGGCTGAAGATCCTCTCCACCGTGTCGCGATGACGGCTGCTGAGATGCGCTTCCATCGGGATCCCTTCGTTGTGTGCTCCGCCCACGATTCTTCAGGGACATGCTCCCACCATCATCCACCACCGCGCGCACGGGGCCCGACCCCTGAGGCGTCCCGCGCCGGTGCGGCAAGCGTCTTAGACGGGGAACCCGCTGCGAACACTGCGGAGCAGTGCTGAATGGGTTCGGCTGGTGGCTCGCCGCGAGCTCTGTCTGCCGAGCCGGGTTCAATAGTGCTGGTTCGTCCGGATCGTTCGAGTGAGGAGTTTGCGTTGGCTTTGACCCAGACACAGTTCGCGAGCGCTGTTGCTGACCGCGCCGAGATCAGCCGCGCTGAGGCCAAGCGGCTGCTCGGCGTGATCGAGGAGATCGTGCTGGAGGAGCTCGGAAATGCGCAGAAGGTGAGGATCGCCGGGCTGGTGCAGCTGACCGTTCGCGTGAAACCGGCGCAGAAGAAGCGCCAGGGTCGCAACCCGGCGACTGGCGAGGAGATCACGATCGCGGCCAAGCCGGCGAGCGTCGATCTTCGCGCGCGTCCGCTGGCCAAGGCGAAGACCGCCCTGCCGAGTGTGCAGAAAGCCCGCCGGCGACTGGCCCCGCCTAAGGCCTGACACAGCGCTCGACCCCAATCGCGCGCGTCTCAATCCCAAGGATCAGCGAACAGTCGGGAGCGTGTCTGGTGGCCGCGGAATTGGCGTCGAGCAAGGCTGTTCCGGCGCGGGAGCTGAGTCCTGCTTTCTGGCTTGGCGGACATCGCTCACGTAGGAGACGTATTGGGGCGCGGTCGTCGGCGGCGCGCTGAGAGACGGGTTACTTGGGCGCGTATACGAGGATCAGCACGCCGCTATCGAATCGCGTGACGTCGACGAGGCGGAGATGGGGTGCGGTGTCAATGCTCTCGAACAGGTGCTTGCCCTTGCCGATCGCGACCGGGGTGAGGAATAGATGGAATTCGTCGATCAGCCCGTGCTCCATCAAGGTGGCGTCGAGCGGCCCGTTTCCGTACTTCAAGAGACTCTGGCCGGCGTTGCGTTTGAGATCGTCGACGAATGAGCCGACCTCGCCGTCGATCGCCGTGGCGTTCCAGGTCAGCTCGCTGGGTGTGCCCGATGCGACGAATTTCGGGATGCTGTTCATCCGGTCGATGAACTCTGAGGGAACGCCGGCCGGTGCTTCGTCGGCCATGCCGGTGTAGGCGACCGACAGGCCCTCGTACGTGTGTCGCCCGAGGAGGAGGCCGTCCGCTTCCGTCAGGAGCTCCATCGCGTACCGCGAGTGCTGTTCGTCGAGGTACGGGAACGCCCAGTCGTTTGTGCCGACCTCGCCGCCAAGCGTGACATGGGTCGCCTCGACAAGCTTGCCCATCATTGCCTCCGATTCGTTTCGTTGCGGATCGCCTCGAGCCACTCGTCGAGACGCTGGTTAGACTCACGCAGCCCAACCTCCATTCCGCCTTGTGCGTAGAACTCGCGGGCCGGGAAGGAAGGGAAGACCGAGGTACTGGCAATGAGCGTGCCGCGTCCGTCGCACTGGAACGTGACCGTCTCGACAGACTCATCGTCGGGCGCGCCGGCGTAGACGAA
Organism: uncultured Actinomycetes bacterium; assembly: GCA_937888775.1. Next base: position 5,735 of record CALAQT010000158.1, read on the forward strand.
GGTCCGGACCAGGCGTTGCGGGCGATCGACCTCGCGATACACGCCGTGAAACGCGTGTTCCTGGCCATCAGATCGGGGCTCAGTCGGCGGCGGAGAGCCCGGCCTGCGCCACCTCCATGTCCTGGGTGTAGTGCCCGCCGCTGACGCCGATCGCGCCGATGATCTGATCGCTGCGCTTGATCGGGTAGCCACCGCCGAAGATGACTAGCCGGTCGATGCCGCCGACCGCGCCGGCGGCCAGTGGCGGGTCGTCCTTGATGAAGCCGTGCCAAGCGTCGGTCGAGAGGCCGAAGCCGACTGCGGTGTAGGCCTTGTCCTGTGCGATCTGGACGCTCAGCAGCGCCGCGCCGTCCATGCGACTGAACGCTTTCAGCACGCCGGACTCGTCGCAGATGGCGATGACCATCGGCGTGCCGATCTCGGCCGCCTTGGCTTCGGCTGCGGCGATGATGCGGCGTGCGAGCTCGGTGCTTACGCTCGTCTTCTCGAAAACGTCGCTCATGTGTTCTCTCCTCTCTGGACCAGCGGTTCTGCTGCAGATGCGAAGCGTTGGTCGAGCTCATGGATCTCCGACAGTCCGATGAAGTCCAGGAACTCGCCGAAGCCCAGCATCGATGGCAGCACGTTGATAGGCGACCCGTCGGCCTTGATCTGGGCCAACACCGAGCGCATTGCCGCGGTGGCCACCAGCACGGTGCTGATGGGGAAGATCACCAGCTTGAAGCCGAGTGATTGCAGGAACTCGTGGGCGACCGGCGGCGTCTTGCCGCCCTCGGCGTAGTTGAAGAGCAGCGGGACGCCGTCAAACGTGCGGGCGACGGCTTCGATTTCGGCTGCCGACTGCGGCGCCTCGATGAAGAGTATGTCGGCTCCGGCCTGGCGGTAGCGGAGTGCCCGCTCGAGCGCGGCGGGCAGCCCTTCGACGGCGCGCGCGTCGGTGCGGGCGATGATCAGGAACTCGGGCGAGCTCCGCGCGGCCACGGCGGCCGCGATCTTGGCCGCCATCTCCTCGGCGTCGATCAGGTGCTTGCCGTCCATGTGCCCGCACTTCTTCGGCATGACCTGGTCCTCGATGTGGATGGCCGACACGCCGGCGGTCTCGTACTCGCGGACGGTGTGGATGACGTTGACCGGGTTGCCGTACCCGGTGTCGGCGTCGGCGATGACTGGGATGTCGACCGCTTCGGCGATGCGATGGGCATTGTCGACCATCTCCGGCAGGCTCATCAACCCGACGTCGGGACGGCCGAGGCGCGAGGCGGCGCTCCCGAAGCCCGTCATGTAGACAGCCGGGAAGCCGGCCTCCTCGACGAGACGCGCGCCGAGAGCGTCGTAGCAGCCGGGCGCGAGCACCATCTCGGGGCCCGCGATGAGCTCGCGCAGCGTGGGTCCGCGTCCTCCGTCGTTGTCGCGCAGCAGTCGCGCCATAGCGATCGGGCTAATCATCGTCGATCTGGCCGGCCGATAGTTGTCGTGGAGCCCTGGTTTCTGGCAGCCGCGAGCATCTCCGGGTCGACACTGCCGCTCCTCCTTTGCGCGCGGAAACCAGGTCTCGTCGCACAAGCCGATCCCTCTGCGAACGTCGTCTCGTGGATCCCCCGGCCCTGGTTGCCGAGATGGTGATCCGGATAGTCCGGGCGCAGCACCGAGATCTCTCCTCAGGGTGGAGGCTGGGCAGTGTCGGGTCGGTGGCCTCGGCGGGAGTCGGGCGACGGCGCTCCTCTAGGTTGGGATGATGAGGTTGAGGGAGCGGTTGGCTGAGCTTGCGGTCGTGGTGGGCGCGGGCGTCCAGCCGGGTCAGGTGGTGCGGATCTCGGCTGATGTCGAGCACGCTGACTTGGTCAGCTCGGTGGCGGACGTGGCGTATCGCCATGGCGCCGCGTTCGTTGAGGTCGATCTCGCTGATATCCGGGTTCGACGCTCTCAGATCCTTCACGCGACCGGGGATCTGCAGGCTCGCGTGCCCGCGTGGACGGAGGCGGCCATCCGGGAGTTGGATGCGATCGGCGGCGCGCGCATCATGATCCACGGCCCCGGGGTGTCTGATCTGTTTGATGGCTTGGATCCGGCGCGGGTCAGGCAATCGCAGCTGCCGAGGAGCCAGGCGTGGCGTGAAGTCGAGTACCGGGTCAACAACACAATGATTCCCGGCCCGACTCAGGCATGGGCCTGTGCGCTTCACCCTGACCTGTCGGCTGAAGAGGCCCTCGCGAAGCTCTGGCACCAGATCGAGGTCATGTGCCGACTGGACCAGCCAGATCCCGTGAGGGCCTGGCGCCACCGGTTCGCCGAGCTTCGCCATCGCGCCGCCGCGTTGAACGCGCTGGGCCTGGACGCGATTCGATTGCATGGGCCTGGCACTGATGTGCTGATCGGCCTCATCCCGACGGCCCGGTGGGAGCCTCCGACCAACGTCAACGAGCGCGGGATCGAGCACGCATGGAACCTCCCGTCAGAGGAGATCTACACCTCGCCTGACCCTGCCCGAGTTGACGGGCACGTTCAACTCACCCGCCCCGCCGTCGTTGGAGGACACCTCGTCCGCGACGTTTCCTTGACCTTGCGCGCCGGTGAAGTTGTGGAGGTGGCCGGCGCCGAAGGGGCCGATGCACTCCAGGCGTTCATCGCTCGCGACGCGGGTACGCGGCGGCTCGGGGAGTTGGCGCTGGTCGACGGCGACAGTGCCGTAGGGACGGTCGGCCAGACGTTCGGAATGATCATGCTCGATGAGAACGCCGCGAGTCACATCGCGCTGGGGTTTGGCTGGTAGGAAAATACGTTCAGGGTGCGACCGCCGCCTCGGCCGTTGCCGTTTGT
>CALAQT010000159.1 GCA_937888775.1 uncultured Actinomycetes bacterium
GGGCCGCCAAAACGTCACACCGGGTCACACCTGCGCGCCTACTGCACGATCGGGGGGAGAGCACCGCGCTCGGGCCCGACGGGGGCCTGTACATCGGAGACTTTCGCTGCAACTGCATCCGCAGGGTCTCACCCGGCGGCACGATAAGCACTTTCGTCTCGGGCATCGGCACTCCGCTAGGACTCGCCTTCGATTCCGCCGGAAACCTGTACGTGGCTGCCGTGACCGACAATCGCTTGTACAAGATTGCCCCCGACGGAACCTCTTCGGTGCTCGCCGGCACCGGCGTTCAAGGCTATAGCGGCGACGGCGGCCCAGCCACGGCAGCCGAACTTTCAAACCCCCACGGCCTCGCCGTCGGCCCCGACGGAAGCGTGTACTTCTCAGACCGGGGCAACAGCCGCATCCGCGTCGTATCCCCCAACGGCATCATCAGCACGTTCGCCGGCGACGGCAGCACCGGGTTCGCCGGCGACGGCGGGCCGGCCACCGCCGCCGAAGTCCACTACGTGGAAGCGATCGCGATGGGATCAACCGGCAACCTGTACATTGCCGACGCGCTGAACAATCGGATCCGCGAGATCGCATCCGGACTTGACGTTCACATCCTTGCCCCGACCATGCAGGCAACCACGACCGACACCGCAACCACGGTCAGCTACGTCGAGCAGGCCGAGGCGGCGACGCCCGAAACCTCCTGCACCCTGGATGGCAAGCCCGTAGCGTGCTCGCCCACGTCGGCCTCCCTGACGGGGCTGAGTCTGGGAGCGCACACGTTCACAGTCACTGCCGCCGCCATGCTCGCGACGAGCACCGCCGGCGTCTCGTGGACGGTCATCGCGCCGCCCCAAGTGCATGTCACTTCCCCGCTTAACGCGACGAGCACCGCGTCGACCTCTCAGACCGTCACCTACGATGAGTTCGCCGGCGGTGCCGCGTCGGGCACCGCTTGCAGGCTGGACGACAAGCCCGTCGCCTGCTCTGCCACGTCGGCCCGCCTGACGGGGCTGGGTCTGGGAGCGCAAACGTTCGCGGTCACGGTCTCTGACATGGCCGGCCAGACCGCCACCGCCAGCGTCTCGTGGACGGTCATCGCGCCGGCGCCGCAAATGTCCCTGGTCCGGGCGACGCTCAGCCGCCACACGCTGACGGTGACGCTGCGCTGCCACGCCAGCAAGTTCTGCACGGTGCTGGTCGGGCTGGGACGCGTGGGCGGGCGGGCGGGCGCCCACGAGCTGGCGACCAGGACTGTGAGGGTGCGGGCCGGGACGAAGCTGACGGTGCGCGTCGGGCTTAGCCGGGCGGCATCCGCGGCCGCGCACGGCGCCGGCAAAGTTCTGTTGACGGTCTGCGAGTCAGACGGACAGGCCCGCACGACTATCGCTGCGCAGACGCTGACCCTCCCGGCGCGCTCCCGGTCGCCGAGCGGAACATCGACCGGTGGGGGATGACGCTCAGCTACGCCCCGGGCCGCGCGTCGCGCCGAGCTCTCCTCTGAGGGCTTCGCTTAACCGCGCGAAACTACGGGACCCCAAGACCCTGACGTGCTGCCGGTTCGCGCCTGCAGCCCGAACGCAATGCCGCCGGTGCGCCGACGCCCCGTTGGGCCGCCCCGTGGGTGACGGCAGCGCTGGCCATCGGCCGGGTGGCAGCGAGGTCACCTCGGCCGGCGTATGTCCTTCCTCGTCCCGGCTGGTGATGCCGACGCCGTGCTCGACGAGCAAGCGCACGCGGGCGAACTGGTCGTGCGCGACCGCCCAGTCGAGCTCGCCCTGAAGCATTCCCCGTGGCGAGCTCACGCGGTCCTCCGCGCTGCTAAATCCGCGTGCGCTATCGGTAGCGCAGGACGGCGAGAATGGCGCACAGGTTCATGCATGCGCCGACAGCGTTCGCGATGACGACCGCGGGCAGGCGATGCTCAACGCCGTAGCAGAACCACAGCACGGCGCCGACGAAGATGACGGCGAACATCGACAGCGACACGTCACCCGAATGCCGTAGCTTGCGGATACGAACGATTTGCAGGATGGGGCAGGCGCCCATCGCCACTCCCACCACGGTGACTATCAAGTCGAGCACACCGCCAGCCTAGACCGAGCGCCTGCCCGACGGAGCGTTCCTGCGGTGGCGCTGAAGGAATCATCAGGACACCGGCAAGCTTGACAGTGACCCCGCGAATACGAGCGAGGTGGAAGTTCGCTTTGTGTCGGAGACGCCGCAACGAACTCGAGTCGATCTCGAGCACCGCAAGATCGATCGCCATGGCGGCGGCTCGGAGCAGATGCCCGATTCGGTCGGCTCGCCGGAAGGATGGAACGGCGGGCTGCACCCCGGCAGCCAAGGACAGCTCGGCCGCGCAAGAATCGCCCTGGCAAACATCGACCAGACCGCACCCGCCTTCCAAGCAGCGGTCAAGGCCTGCCTCGCAGACCTACCGGCCGGCGCCCCCGACGGGCCAATCACCGAAACCGCCGCACACTGATTTGCCGATCACGTCTGTCTGGGGGCCCTAGGCGTTCGTGCCGCCAGTTGGCTGGTTCTTCGAGCCGGCCGCCGTCGAGTTCGGTTGCGGCGCGAACAGCGCGACAAGCGCGGCTCCTGCTGAAGAGGCCAGCGCGATCACGGTCTTGCCCGCGTCGACCAGCGGCGCCTGCGTCGTGGCGTTTGCGGTCTCGAGGGCGACACCGAAACCCAAGAAGACGACGAACATGGCAGCCAGGAACCAGACTGTCTTTGTTGCGCCGCTGCTCGCGTTCTTCGCTGCGGTGACGCCCTGCGTCGTGGCGTCATCTGTCGCGCCCGCCGCGCCCTGAGCCGCCGACTGCAGGACCCGCCGCTTGGTCTGCGCCTTTGCCAGAGCCGTGTTGGCGGCCGCCGCCACCTGCGGATCGACGTGCTGGCCCTGCCCGGGATTGTTGAGGGCATCGACCGCCTGCTGCTCGCTCCGGACGGCCGCTTCAGCGTTGTCGGCCAGGGCTTGCACCGCCAGCCTCGCGGTGTAAGCGCCGGTCGCGGCCGCCGCCGAGGGCCCATGGCCGCGGGTGATGCGTGCGTTGGTCAAATGGATTTGAGCCCGCGCGGCTCGCACAGAGGCGACGGCTTGCGTGGCGGCATTCAGCTCCGCCTGCTGCTCTGGCTGCTGCGACGCAGTCTGCGCAGCCGCTACGGCGGCAGCGTGCGTCGTGTCGGCCGCCTTAGCTGATGCAGCCGAGGCTGAACCTTCGTTGGGAGAGGGCATCAACACTCCCACCAGCGCACCGGTGATAGCGCCACCGGTTGCCCACAGCTGCGTGGGTGGTGTCTGCTTGACCGCGATCACGACGCAGACGCCCGCAAGGAAGACCATTAGCGCGGCACCGAGGAACACGATCACCAGGTTGATCGCAGAGTCGTTAGAAATCTTCATGCTTCACCCCGATCTATGCGTTTTGGTCACCGCGGCCTGCCGTAGGTGGACCGTATTCGTCTGGCCGTCACACGGCAAGCTGAAATCGCTTCGCCGTGTGGCATAGGCTTTGCGGCGATGTCCGCTGCGATCATTGGGCTCGTCGGAGTCGTCGTCGGCGCCATCGTCGGCGGCGTCGCGAACTGGCTGGTTCAGAACAGTCAGGCCAACCGCCAGACGGCTTCCTCGGTGAGGGCGATCGCCCGCCTGACCTACGACGATTTTCTGCACTACCAGAGCACTCTCGTCCGCGCGCTGGCCCGAGATCACGATTGGTGGGACAGGACTGAAGCATTGCATCGCCAGACGTCGGTCGAGGATAGAAAGCAGCTACTGGGCGCGTTGGACGATGAACCCTCGCAGGACGTGGCCGCAGCTCAAGGATGGATGGACTATCTCTTGAGTAGGAGCAACAGCGTGGCTCGGCCGACTGACATCGACCTGACGGTGATGCGTGACACGTTCTGTCGGCTTGATCGCGGGCGTTATCAGCTCTCCGGCAGCGTGAGCGGACGCCGCTACACGTCATTCAAGGACGGCGCCGTGCTGGAGTCCCTGGACCATCCGGCCACGCTCGAGGATCTCGGCATCTCTGAGTCTCAATGTGAGGCTCGCCGCGCCATACACTACGGTCGGCCTCAACCCGACGTGCGTGCCTCTGAGCTGAGCGTCCACGACCCGCTCGACGACTAGCTCAGCTGGAGCTCCCCGACCTCACGCATTGTGGCCTGCCCTCCGTTGCTCAGCCGCTCGGCGGCGGTACTCCCGATCTCCTCGACCCGCTGATAGGACCCGCGTGGAAGGGGGACGCCGGCCGACCCGGCGAGTCGATCGACCTCACGGTAGAGCTCGTCCGCCGGGATCTCGGCCCGAGGAAGCGTCGATGCCTGGGCGTCGGGATTCAGGTCAGCCCGTCGTCACGACCGAGCCCGGACCTCGCGCAGCACCGACAGCCGCGAAGAACCCGCCGGGACCGGCTGTCCACCCCTTCGAAAGTCCGGGTGTCCGGCACCGTTCGGAGCGAGCTCTGTTTGCCTGACGCCAAGGTGGCGATCTTGTTCCCGCCAACCACGATGCACCTTTGGCCCCGGCAAGCCAGAGCGTTGGCGGCAAGGTTGATCGGCCCGGGCGAGCCAACCACGCCGCGCCTCGCGCGTGCGAGGAACGAGCCACCGGCGGAGCCGACGACCGAATAGTTCTCGAGGATCGAATAGCAGACGGTCCCGGTCGAGCACGACAAGCCAACGAACAGATAGCCGGGCCGTTCCAGGACGCCAGGACAATCCCGTCGCGGAGAGTGCTCCAGCCAGCCACCAGCTCGGTGGGCAAGCCCTGGCCGTTCCCAATGCCCGTTAGCACGCACATCGACGAACTCATGCACGACACGCCGTAAAGCCGCCCCGGCACTCTCACGCTCCTCACCTTGGCCGCCTCGGCTCGTGCGGAGGTCGACGCAACGGCGACTCCGAACTGCGCTGCCACGCCCAACAATCCGAGCAACACGAACCAAAACGCCAGGAGGAGCCGAAGGGCGATTCGCGTCATCGCCGACAACAACGCCGCAAGACCGTCCAAGTTTCGGTTCTAGGACGCGGCGCATATCCCGATTGCGGGTCGTCGCCGCACGGCGCCATATGACTAGGCCGAAGTTCCCCCTGTAGTCAGCTTGGATAGAGGCCGGGATCCCTGTAGGAGTGGGGATTTCCGGCCTTTTTGTTGCAATCGTGTGTACCCACTACTATTTGTCTGATATGTGCGGTATTGTGCAGCTATGGGTCGTCCTGTCAGGCAAAGCGGTGCGATGCATGTGAGCACGACTACAAGGCGGGTGGGGGATCGCGAGTACAAGGCGACGTTGCTGCGTCGCTCCTACCGCCAGGACGGGAAGGTCAAGAAGGAGACGCTCGCGAACCTCTCGCATCTCCCGGCCGAAGCGATCGACGCGATCCGTCGCGTGTTGGCCGGCGAGACGGTGATGAGCGTCGATCAGGCGTTCACGATCGAGCGGTCACTGCCCGCCGGGCATGTCACGGCCGCGCTCGCGATGGCTCGCCGGCTTGAGCTGGCCAAGCTGTTGGATCGTTCGCGGTGTCGGGAGCGGGATCTGTGCATGGCGATGATCGTGGGACGCGTGACCTGCCCAGGGTCGAAGCTCGGGATGGTCCGCACGCTCGGGCAGTCGACGCTCGCGTCGGAGTTGGGCGTGGAGGGCGCGGATGAGGATGATCTCTACGCGGCGATGGATTGGCTGTTGGAGCGTCAGGACGCGATCGAGGATCGGTTGGCGCGCCGGCATCTCGCGGATGGGGAGATGGTGCTCTATGACGTGTCCTCGAGCTACTTCGAGGGTCGGACCTGTCCACTCGCGAAGCTCGGGTACTCGCGGGACGGCAAGCGCGGCCTTCCGCAGATCATCTACGGACTGGTGTGCGACATGGCGGGCCGGCCGGTCGCGGTCGAGGTGTTCACTGGCGAGCTGCACGATGACAAGACCCTGCCGTCACAGATCACCAAGCTGAAGGACCGCTTCGGGCTGTCCCGGATCGTGGTGGTGGCGGATCGTGGGATGGTCACCCACGCGAACATCGAACTGCTCACTGCCACGGACGGCGTGGATTGGATCACCGCGCTGAAAGCCCCGACGATCAAGAAACTCGCCCGCTCCGGGATCTTCCAGCCGTCCCTGTTCGATGAGCAGAACCTCGGGGAGATCACCGACGTCGCCGAGTTCCCCGGCGAGCGGTTGATCGTGTGCCGCAACCCCTTGGTCGGCGCGCAGCGTGCCCGCAAGCGCGGGGAGCTATTGGCCGCGACCGAGACCGACTTGGCCGCGATCGCTCACCG
>CALAQT010000160.1 GCA_937888775.1 uncultured Actinomycetes bacterium
CCCGAAAACCCAGGAAACGCGCCGGATTCGCCTACCTCACCAGGGGGAACTTCGGACTAGGTGAGATGAACTGACCCATCCCGGCCGCCGTGAACGTCGGGTCAAGCTGAGGGGCAGTCCGAGACAGGTGGAGTCAGACTATCCCGTAGGCGAGCATCGCGTCAGCGAGTCGCTTGAAGCCGGCCAGGTTGGCGCCTCGGACGTAGTTGACTCGGCCGTCGCTATTGGTGCCCCATTCTGTGCACTGTTGGTGGATTTCGCGCATGATGCCTTTCAGCCGCTGGTCCACTTCGGCGTGGCTCCATGAGATTCGCAGCGAGTTCTGGCTCTGCTCGAGGCCCGAGACGGCCACACCTCCGGCATTGGCGGCCTTCGCTGGCCCGAACAGAACCCCACTGTCAAGCAGCAAGTGCATGGCGGTGAGCGTGGTCGGCATGTTGGCTCCTTCCACCACGCCTTGGCAGCCGTTGGCGATTAGTGTCTTCGCGTCGGCCTCGTCGAGTTCGTTCTGCGTAGCGCACGGGAAGGCCAGGTCGCACGCAACTGTCCACGGGGTTCGGCCGTCGAGGTACGTGCAGCCGTAGTGATCGGCGTACTCGGAGATGCGTCCACGACGGCGCTCCTTCAGGTCTCTCACAAAAGCCAGCTTCTCGGCGTCGATGCCATCGGCGTCGAAGACGGTGCCTCCGGAATCGGACAAGGTGACGACCCGCGCCCCCAGTTCGGTTGCCTTCTCAGCGGTATAGATGGCCACGTTCCCGGATCCGGAGATGGCGCACCGCTTACCTGCCAAGCTCTCGCCGATGTGCTCGAGCATGTTCTGAGTGAAGTACATGACGCCGTAGCCGGTCGCCTCAGTCCGGACCAGGCTGCCGCCAAAGGCCAGTCCCTTACCCGTCAGGACCCCGGTGAAGCGGTTCTCCATGCGCTTGTACTGCCCGAACAGATAGGAGATCTCCCGGGCGCCCGTGCCGATGTCGCCCGCCGGCACGTCAGTGTCCTCGCCGATATGACGGTGGAGCTCGACCATCAGCGACTGGCAGAACCGCATCACCTCGCGGTCGGATTTGCCCTTCGGGTTGAAGTTCGCTCCGCCCTTCGCCCCGCCCATCGGCAGGCCGGTGAGGGAGTTCTTGAAGCACTGCTCGAAACCGAGGAACTTGAGGATGCTCTGGTTCACCGACGGGTGGAAGCGCAACCCCCCCTTATACGGACCAATCGAATTGTTGAACTGCACCCGCCACGCCCGGTTCACCCGCACGTTCCCCTCGTCGTCCTCCCAAGACACGCGGAAGATGATGATGCGGTCGGGCTCTGTCATACGCTCCAGGATCTGAGCCTGCTCGTACTCCGGGTGCTCGAGCACGAACGGCATGACCGACTCCACAAACTCGCGCACGGCTTGATGGAACTCGACCTCGCCAGGGTTGCGTCGCTCCAGGCCTTGCATGAAATGCTCCACCGCCGTGCTGATGTCGGACTCGGTACTGGCAGCAGTGGTCATGGCGTCACTGTCCGATCGTGGTCGTGGTGATGATGGTCGCCGTGAACCGGGCGACGAGCGCCGCGATCAGGAACCCGAGGCCAAGTGCGATCTCGTTGTAGTGCCGCAGTTCGCGGCCGCTGGCGGCAAACGCAAACGTCGCGCCAGCCCCGGCGTTGAGGATCAGCCCAAGAACGTCCACGATATCTCCCGACGAACGGTTGTCGAAGGCGTAGACGCACCCCGTCGTCCATCGCCACCGCCAGCGCCCGCCGGGCGAGCTCGAGGCGCGATCTGTTCTCCGTCGAAGGCCTCGAGGTCGGTGATGGCGTGGGCAGTCACGGGAGATCTGCTTGGTTGGCGGTCATCTGCTCATCCCGTGATGTCGGGCCGGTAGCGCTTCTCCGTTTCCATCTGCTGCACGTAAGTCTGGCGCTCATGCCCGTCGGCCGCCAGGGATTGAGCCCGGGTGGCGCGTCTTTGAGGTATTGATGCACGGAGGCAATGGGCCTGGTGGTCGAGCGCGATCTCGGGCGGCGACAGCGTGGTAATCGTGAGCCTCGACTCGCATGACGCGCGTGACCCCGCCGATCTCCTCCTTCGTCACCACGTCCGGCACCCCGTCGCCCAAGCGGTTGGTGTCGTCGACCTCCGTGGCGCGCCACGAGCGCCGGAGTCGGTCCTCACAGCCATCGAGCAGTCGGTCATATGTACGCCAGAGATCGCCCCACACCCCTCCCGCTCGGCAGGGGCTGCGCGGACAACCGTACTTGGTTTGCATCTGTGCCCGCACAGCATCCACCATGCTCCGTCGCTGGCCCGACGGGCGACTCTCGACGCAGACGTGGCGCCCGCGAGCGGTGGCTGCTGCGGCAGCCAGGCTCCGGTCGCTACATCAACGGAGCTCAGGACTGTCGGGCGGGCGCCACCGGACACCCGCTTTCGTGACCGACCGGGTCGCTCGCAGTTCAACGCGCTCGCGCATCTGCATTGCGCTCCCGCAGGGGCGCGCGCGGACGCCCCAGAGACCCGGCTGGCGGCGCGTTGGCGCGTTAGCATCGCGCTGGTGGAGCATCTGCTCGAGCGCGAGGAAGAGCTTGGGATGCTCGCCGGCGTCGTGGATGCGGCGGTGCGCGGTAGGGGTGGCTTGGTGTTCATGGGTGGCGAGGCAGGAGCGGGGAAGACATCGCTGGTACGGGCGCTGCGTGCGCGCACCGGGGAGGCGGTCACTTTCGTTGTCGGGGTTTGCGAGCCCCTGTCGGTGCCGGTTCCGCTGGGGCCCCTGCGTGAGCTCTCCGGGGCTGCCGGCCGCGGTGATCTGGCTGAGCTCGCAAACGGCGACCGGCTGACGCTGGCCTACCGCTTGCTGGGTACGCTGGCCCGGCGGGCACCGGTGGTGGCCGTGATCGAGGACGTTCACTGGGCCGATCCGATGACGCTGGATCTGGTCCGGCTGCTGGCTCGCCGCGTCGAGGAGATCGGCGTTGCGATCATCGTCACCTATCGCGACGATGAGGCCGCTGCGAATCCGGCGCTCGGCCTGGTGCTCGGTGATCTCGTGACCAATCCGATTGTCCGCCGGATCGTCTTGCGGCCCCTGTCGGACTCCGCGGTGCGCGAGCTGGCCGGGCCGCAGGGGCTCGATCCGACTGAGCTTGCGAGGGCCACGGGCGGCAATCCGTTCCTTGTGGTTGAGTCGATCGCGGAGGGCAGCCGGCTGCCGGCGTCGATCCGTGACGCGGCGCTGGCGCGCGCTGGGCGCCTCGGCGTGGCGGCGCGGGGCGTGGTCGACGCGGCGGCCGTGATCGGTCAACGGTTCGTGCCGGCTTTGCTGGAATCACTGGTCTCCGCCAGCGCCGAGGCGATCGAGGAAGCTCTGGCACGCGGAGTGCTGGTCGCGGACGGGCCGCTGCTCGGCTTCAGGCACGAGTTGATCCGTGAGGCGATCGAGAACTCGATCTCGCCGCCCCGCCGGATTGCCCTTCACGCGCGGGTGGTCACGGGGCTTGAGCAGCAGACCGGGGCGGCCGACAACGCGCGGCTCGCGCATCACGCGGAGCTTGGGGGGTTGGTCGCGCAGGCGTGCCGTTACGCGACACTTGCGGCCGTCGACGCTGAGCGCATCGGCGCGCTCCGCGAGACGCAGCTCCAAGCTGAGCGCGCGCTTCGGTTGGGTGCTGATCTGTCTCCGAGTGAGCGGTTCGAGCTGCTGGTCCAATACTCGCGGGCGGCGAACTTCTCCAGTACTCGTTACGAAGATGCGGTCTCCGGCGCCGAGCAGGCCGTGGATCTGGCCGAGCGGCTCGGCGACCCGCTCAAGCTGGGACGCGGGCTGGCGGCGCTCGCGTGGGCACTGTGGTCATTCGACCGGCTGGCCGACGCGAAGGCCGCGGCCGCGCGAGCGATCGCGGTGCTCGAGCCGACCTCCGAGGTCGCGGCTTTGGCGCGCGCCCTGTCGACGCATATCAGGATGGAGGCGACTGCTTTTGACCCCTCGGTCGCGATCGAATCCGGCCCCCGTGCACTCGAGCTCGCCACGAGCGCCGGTCTGGAGGACGTCCGGATCGACATCGCGATCAGCGTCGCGCTCGCGCGTGGTCACCGCGGCGATCGGGAGGCGCTCGCGATGCTCTCCGACGCGCTGCGGGCGGCCCGGACGGCGGCGCTCGCGATTCAGACTATTCGGGCGTACGTCAACCTGGTGTTCGTCGGGTCGGCCCTGCGCGACCACGCGCTCGTGGACAGGTCCGCCAGTGAGGGGTTGTCGCTGTGCGAGGAGTACCACGCGCCGATTCCCGGCCACGTGATCGAGGGCTTCCTCGCCCGTAGCTTGCTGGACCGCGGTCATTGGGATGACGCGCGTGCGGCGGCTGCCCGAAGTGTCAGGACGTGGCACGGCGAGGTGCCGCTCGCGCAGGCGATCGAGGCCCTGATCCAGGCTCGTCGAGGCGAGGCTGGATCAGCGGCGCGCCTGCTGGAGCGGGCGTGGGAGGAGGTCCGGGACGGCGCGCAAGGCTCGCGGCACGGCATGATCCGATCCGCCCTGGTTGAGTCCGCATGGTTACGAGGCGATCGCGCCGCCGCGCTCGAGCACTTACGCGCGGCGAGCGCGTCGCCGGCTACGGCTCGGTCCGCGCGGCCCGCGGGTGAGCTGGCGTTGTGGGCCTCGCGTTACGGCCTGGAGCTCGATGCGCCTGCGAGAGCCCCGGCGCCCGTGGTGCTGGAGCTCGCGGGCGATTGGCGAGCCGCAATCGAAGCTTGGCGGGATCTCGACTGCCCGTATGAGGCGGCACTCGCTGCCCTACCCGGGGGCGACCGCGCGGCGCGCCAGGCGCAGTCGACGCTTTACAAGCTGGGCGCGAGCGGGGCAGCGCAAGCGTTCGCCCGTGAGCGTGCCGCGGTGGGCGCTCGCGCTCCCCGAGGCCCGCGACGCTCGACGCTCGACGCTGGCCAATGTGCCGGGTTGACGCTGCGCGAGCAGGAGGTGCTCGAGCGGCTCGCGACCGGGGCGACGAACACGGCGATCGCCGCGACCCGGCACCTCTCAGAGCGGACCGTCGCCCACCACGTTTCAGCGATCCTCGGCAAGCTCGGAGCCCACAATCGGCTGGTGGCGATCGAAAACGCCCGCGCGCGGGGGCTGCTCGCGCAAGATGGGCCGGTCGACAGGCCAACATAGGCAGCAAGACCGATGCGCGAGCGGGCGCTAACTCATACGTTGCTGCCTCTTCAACCAGGAGGCAACCATGAGCAACAGCCCCGAGTCGGGCACATCCGCTGGCAACGCCGCTACGGCCGAAGTGACCGCAGCTCTGAGCGTGAAGAGCCTTGACCAGCCGGGCGAGACGCGCACCACGATCGACCGCGGCCGGATCGAGCTCGTGACACTCGGTGGTGTCACCGTCGGTCGCGCCACGTTCGAGCCCGGCTGGCGTTGGTCTGAGCACGCCAAGCCGCTCGCCGGCACCGACCTGTGCGAGGCGACGCACATCGGGTACGTCGTCTCGGGCCGGCAAGTGTGCCGGATGGCCGACGGCACGCAGATCGAGCTGAAGCCGGGTGACGCGTTCGTGGTCGGCCCCGGTCACGACGCCTGGGTCGTCGGCGACGAGCCGTGCGTGACGGTCGACTTCAACGGCCTCGCTGACTTCGCAAACACCCAGCGCTGAGGATCGAGCACGATGACCAACTTCAGGCTGAAGCAGGTCGAGGAGATGCAGGATCTGCATCACGGCGCTGTAAGGCTGGCCGCGGCCGAGCTCGGAGTCGAGTCGTTCGGGATGCAACTGCTCGAGCTGCCCCCGGAATTCGCTGACTACCCGGAGCATGACCACTCGGACGACGGGATGGAGGAGGTGTACGTCGTCCTGAACGGGTCAGCCGAGTTCGAAATCGATGGCCAGCACGTGCCGATCGACACCGCGAGGATGCTCTGGATTGGACCGGGCGCCAAACGAAAGCTCCAACCCGGGCCGCAGGGCGTGCGCGTCCTGGCGAGCGGCTGCACTCCTGACAAGCCCTACGAGCGCCCGGAAAGCTTCCGGCTGGCCGCTCAGTCATGAGCTCGCGAACTGCCCCTGAGGAGCGCTACGCGATCACGGAGCCCCGAGTGGTCAATGCCGGCGGCGAGGCGCTGTGGTTTCTCGGCACGCTCGCCCGGATGAAGCTTGTCGGCGAGCAGACCGCGGGACGCTTCGGCCTCTGGGAAGGGGTGCTTCCACACGGTGCGGCGCCCCCGCTCCATTCTCACCCCCAGGACGAGACGTTCTACGTGCTCGAAGGAGAAATCACTGCCTGGCTTGTCGAGCCCGAACTCGCCGCCGGCGCGCAGGCAGATCCTCCCGCCTGGGTCAAGACTCGCGGCCGCAGGTGCGGCGTCGGCGCAGCGGTGTTCGCGCCTGGCGGAACCCCGCACACGTTTCGCGTCGAGACGGACACGGCGCGGATGCTGGTTCTCTCAACGCCCGCCGGGATCGAGGACATGGTCAGGGCGCTCACCGAGCCCGCGAAATGGGCATGGCTGCAACCACCGCCCGACGGCCCACGCGTCGCCGCCGACAGGGTGTCAACCGTGGAGCGTGAAACCGGCATGGTCCGGCACGGCCCGCCGCCGCCACCACCGCAACGTGCGTAGGCCGCATCACGCGCAATCCCGGCCACAGCACGCCGCTGTGTGCGCCTGCCGGGCGGCGGATGCCGGGTTGCCGCTCTCAACCGCGCGGGCAGTGTCCGCCTCCGGGAAGGGCCCGCCACTGGGCTCGTGGCCGGTGAAGGTGGCGGTCTCGGTGCCGGTCGCGAGGTCCCAGACCTTCAGCGTGCCATCCCAACTGGTGGAGACGACTAGGCGGAAGTTTTTGAGGGTTTGAGGCCCGATCTCCAGTGTTTGTGGGGGTCGGGCCT
>CALAQT010000161.1 GCA_937888775.1 uncultured Actinomycetes bacterium
ACAAGCACCTCACGTCGCCGGCACCACCACCACCCGCCGCTACTCACCGATCTAGGTCTGAGCGCGGGTACGCGGGCCGTGCCTGGTCACATTTACCGGCTGCTGGTCTACGCACGCGTGACTACCGCGAACGGCCGCTCGTCGTCGCTGACGGCCTGCGCCGGTTGCGCCGGCGCGCCTAAGTCCTCATCGCCGTCGACCCTGTCGGTCCGGCCGCGGGGCAACAACCCGGTCGAGCCGGCTACGACCAAGCAGATGCGGGGCACCCCGTGCTTCGTCTATCAGGGCGGGTTGGACTTCACGGGTGTCAACGGCACCTACGTGGTCAACTACGATGGCTACGCCGCCTGCTCCGGTGAGCAGCTCGTCGCTCACCCGAGCCTGACGCTCTGCGTGCAGGTCGCTGGCCGCGTGAACGGCAAGAATGTCTGGTTCACGGTCAACGGCTCGTGCATGTCCGCCGAATCGGCGACGAGCGACACCGTCGTGCTGAGCACCGCCAGGACCGCCTTCATCGGGCACGGATACCGGATCATGGCCTCGGCAACGGTCCACTATCCGACCGCCAGAGGCACGATCACCAGCTCGGCCACGACCTACAGTGCCGCCGCAGGTCCCTGACCGGGAGCCTTCGTCGCGCGGGCAAGCCTGGAGCCCCAGGGTCTTCTATTGATGTACCCCGCGCCGGCGTATGGATGGAGTGCGCGCACTCGTCACGTACGGTGCCGCAGCCGTGCCCCGGTCACCGGTCACGCCCGAACCACACGGCAAGACAGGCCCACCGAGACCGTCAGGCACCTGCATTCATGGCGACACGAGCATCTCCGCCTTAGCCTGCAGAACCCTGCTTAGCAACGACCTCAGGCAAGACGGGTGGGGCACGATTAGCCAGATTCACGTCGCCAGCACAAGACCAGGCATGTCGGGCGACGGCCCCGGCTCACTTGCGCTTTCGATCCGGCCGGGTCATGACCCTCGCTTGTGCTCCCGCGTGGAACGAGCGGTGCCGACCGCGTTTCCGGAGCCCGGTGCCGGCAGCCCGGTCGGCCCCGCTGCTCGCACGCGATTGCAGCAGCGAGAGGCACGCTCCGATCGGGATTGATAGCGGAAGCCGGCGTAGCGTTCGGTGCGGACGGCCGAGAGCGGGAGCAGTGGCCTCGCGGGGGGCCGCGCGGCGCGCCTCTTCGTGGGCCGGAAGCGCAGGCGGTCGCAGCCCGACATAGGTAGCGGGATACCGACGCTAGCGTCGTTCCACGCATCGGCCCGCCTTGCGTCCAACGTGGTCGTGCGCGAGGATCGCCCCAACCGCGATCCCAAGGAGCCAGGTATGTACGCAGTCGTCGTCAACGTCTCGATCAGCGATGTGGAGCAGGCGCAGGGTGAGCTGCGCGAACAGGTAGTCCCCATGGTTTCTCAGGTGCCGGGCTTCGTCTCTGGTGTCTGGATGGAGTACGGCGAAGGGAAGGGGCACTCGGTCGTCGTATTCGAAGGCGAAGAAGCGGCCAATGCAATGGCTCAACAGGTGCGGAGCGCGGCAATGTCCGTCACCGTCGATGACGTCAGCGTGCACCAGGTCTTTGCCCACGCGTAGATCGAAGCGTCGGCCGCCGTGACGACGTCGCGGCGGCCAGCTCCGACCCGTCGCTCTTGCCGATCGACTCAAACGGAGGACCCCCGTGAACAACTTCGGCCGCTCGCTTCTGGGCGGATGTGATCACCGCGTTCGGCCGGCGACGACGCATGCTTTCCGTTGAACCCAGTCGTCCGTGCCCGGCCGAGCGGACGAGTGCTCCCACGCGAGGCGAGCGCCGGGCGAGGTCGGCGCAGACGGCCACCGCCAGTCCCAAACCGCGATGCCGGGCGACGCCGGGTGGAGACCCCCGCTCTCGCTGAGAGCAGCAACGTGGCGAGGGCCGCGTGAGGCGCCTGCTGCTCCTCGTGGCTGTCGGACAAACCCCTCCAACTTCAGGTGCGTCAATTGGTCGTGGGACACCACCATCCAAGCGACTCGCACGGCCCGCCGATCGGTGGGACAGCGACCGCATTTCCGCCGAGATCTCAGCGATTCCTCCCACCTCTCACCACGCGAGAGATTTCCGCAGGTTTACCCGACAACCACCCTCAAAACCGGTAGCGCGCTCGACGTCCGCGTCTACTTCCGCTTTGATCGCTCGAGCGTTTGCTCGGCATGTGGATGGCGGCAAGCACCGGCGCCGGCGCGCGGCGCCAATGCCGCCAATCGGACCGGGTGGAACGGACGCGGCAGGAGGGACCGCCGGCCCACGAAAGTCCACGAGCTCCGGGACAAACCTGGGAAATACGAGGCACAACGGGCACGCGCTACAACGTGGTCGCTCCACCGGCTGACATCGTGCGGCAGCGCGATGTAATCGGTCCGGCTTTGACGAAACAGAAGCCTGATCAGGTGCGACTGGTCCTCTGACGCTTGCCGGGCCGGGCGGGTTCCGACGGGGACGCCGGCCTGAAACTTGCGCACGCTGGGTTCTGCGGGAGCATAGGGGTGGGCGTGTAGCGCCGGGAGCACTGCCTCGACTCTGGTGACACGTGCGCGCTTGCTCGTTGCGAGGCTGCAAACTGTCTTGTGAACAGGTTGTTGAGAACGCCGTTCCGGG
>CALAQT010000162.1 GCA_937888775.1 uncultured Actinomycetes bacterium
CCGACTGCTCCTCGTCGTCCAAAGCAGAAGCGTGAGCCGGGCTTGTCCGTTCAGCGAGGCTGCTCCTGCTTCGTGAATGCAGAAGCGTCGCACGTCGCGCAATCCGGCGAGTGCTTCTGGGCGATTGCGAGCGCGCGCAGGGACCGCGACATCGTTAGCTCGGCCCGGCTGATCTTGGTCATCAGCAAGCGGGGCCAGGGATCTCTCCGCGGGTCCGCTAGACGCTTGCTCGCGAGCCGCGGATCGGCTAACGCGTCGAGACGCCCGTCTCCTGCAATCGCCGCGGAGCGGCAATCTGGCCAGCGGACACGCCCTGGCTGCTGGTATTGCTCAGAACAGCAGTGACGGCCTCGCTTCTGCTTATCGCGCAAGGCGATCGTCCGACGAGCCCTGAGCTCACGACTGCGTTCGTGGCGAAGGGAGCGTCCGCCGGCGCGGCGCGCGACGACCCCTGGTGGGCGATAGGGGGTGGGCGATGCCGGCGCCACCGACGCTCCTACGTCCAAAGGCGGGACAGATCGCTGGCGCCATGCCGACGACGTCTTTCGCTCGAACGCCGGCCCTCCGCTAGCAGGATTCCTGCAAGCACCGGCGATTGGCGGCCTCTCCCTACACGCGAATCCGCAAGGCAGCCGCCTACCTCGACCGAGGTGAAAGCAGAAGCCAGCACGGACGCGATGCCGCGCCCGCACCGACGCTTACCCGCGCGACCAGATCTCGCGGAAACAGCCGTCCGGACTTTGCCGGCGCTCGCGCATGCTTTCCGTTGAGCTGGCTATCCACTTCCGTCCCCCTCGGGCTGTAGCTTCGCGGTGTGGCCATCGAGCATCCGCGGAGCGGGAGTGGAGTACCCCAGCAACTGGCATGAGCTGATGACATGGTTCCCCGACGACGGGGCGTGTCTGCGCTACCTGGAGCGGCTGCGCTGGGGCGATACGTTCACCTGTCGGTTCTGCGGGACCATGGGCCAGGGGTGGTGGCAGATGGCCGATGGTCTGCGGCGCTGCGCGGAGTGCCGCGCGGAGACGTCGGTCACAGCCGGCACGATCTTCGCGGGCAGGCGCACACCCCTGGTCAGCTGGTTCGGAGCCGTCTGGTACGTCGTCAACCAGAAGCAGGGTGTCTCCGCGCTCGGCCTTCAGCGAGTCCTGGGGCTGGGCAGCTACCAGACCGCCTGGGCATGGCTGCACAAGCTACGCCGGGCGATGGTCCTCTCGGGCCGCGAGCTGCTCTCG
Organism: uncultured Actinomycetes bacterium; assembly: GCA_937888775.1. Next base: position 1,236 of record CALAQT010000162.1, read on the forward strand.
GGCGCCGTGGAGGTCGATGAGTGCTACATCGGCGCGCGGCGCCAGGGCTCCGGCGGCCGCGGCGCGGTCGGCAAGGCGATCGTGGTGATCGCCGTCGAGGAACGCGGCCAGGCGCCCGGGCGGGTGCGGATGCGGCGCGTCCCGAACGTCACCAAGGACACGTTGACCGACTTCGTTCTCGATCACGTCGCGCGCGCCACAGCGAGGTTCGCACCGACGGCTGGCAGGGCTACTTCGACATCGGCAAGTACCGCTACCAGCACTCCGTCACGAACGTCTCAGCCAGCGGCGATCCCGCCCACGTGGTCCTACCGCACGTGCACCTCGTCAGCTCGCTGGTCAAGCGCTGGATCCTCGGGACCCACCAGGGCGCCGTCAGCCACCACCAGCTCGGCTACTACCTCGACGAGTTCACGTTCCGCTTCAACCGCCGCCACTCACGCCACCGGGGCCTGCTCTTCTACTGACTCCTGCAGGGCGCGATGGCGACCGAACCCCACCCCTACCGCAGGCTCACCAGAGAAACCGCCGCATAACCAGCGCCAGAGCCGAGCCGGGGTAGCGAAGTGGATAGCCAGCTCCGTTGATTCCATGCGTCCGGTAGATGCGGCGGCGCTGACCGAAAGCAGTGGTGAGCACCGCCCGCCGCGCGAGCGTTGGTTCGCCCAGTTCGAGAGCTTCACTGACTCGGTGAACACGCCCGGAAGCAGACAGTCCATCGCGGCTGTGAGCCGGTCGTGAGGGCCAGCGGGCCAGCCGTTGTAGTGCGTCACGTCGGTGAGGGTTTCGTAGTAGGGGACGAGCGCAATCCGTGCCTGTTTGTCTTGATCCTCGATTATTACGCTCGACTCGACGCGACGGCCGCTCGCGGTCTCGGCAACGGTCCACATCTGGGCGTGGGCATAAAGCGTCGGATGGGAGAGGCTCGAGAGGTAGTCGTAGGTGCCGACCGCCACCTCGTCGGCGAGGGGCTGGCCCAATCGTCCTGAGCATGGCGGCGACCGTCTCTGTCGGGCCTAGGCGTTGTTGGCCGCGGATCGTCGCGACGCCTCGTTCGTCGAACGGTTTCTGACCGGTCCTGCGCCGCTCGGGACTCTGGAGCGGGCCGCGGCTGTTATCTCGCGGATCGAGGCCGGGGGCCGCCGAACTGGCGGCCCCCGCCGTCTGGCGCCAGCTATGGCTGTACGACGAACCGCTCCATCTGGTCGTTGTCTTCGTGTTCGGCTATGTGGCAGTGGTGCACGTACTTCTGGGGTGTGACTAGCTGTCCTTTGTTGTTGAGTGCGGTGCTCGGGAGCGAGTACTGGGCGCGCACTACGGTCACTTGTCCCGGGTTGGCCTTGACCGTATCCTTGAACCCGGCCTCGCTGGGGCCCGGAGGAATCAGCGCCGACTCCAGGAATGGCGCCAGCGTCGAGACATCGAGCTGCGGGACGCCGTTGGGGCCGCCGTACTTTGCCGCGTACCCGGCGGCGTCGTAATTGTAGCGGCCGATCACCTTGAAGGTGAACAGGTGCGTGTGCATCGGATGTGTGTCCGGCGTGGCGTTGACGTAGTACCAGTCCTCCACGCTGTTCCACTTCAGCGCCTCGACGAACGGGTTGCTCGGGTTCTCCCCGTACGGGTGCGCATTGAGGTTCAGCTTCCAGCTTGAGGTGTCGGCGCCGACCTCGTTGAGGGTGATCATCCGTCCCGGCACCGAGCCGCCGCTGAGCTTTGGCGGACCGAGGCTCGTCAGCGCGGTGATGTTCGGGTTGTCCGGCAGTGACCCTGCGCGCGGGATGCGCATCGGCGCGCCGCTCGAGGCCCTCTGCTTGACCCTGATTCGCATTACCGGCGTCAGTGGCGGCGCTGGCGTGGAGACCGGAGCGGACGGGGTGCTGTTCGTCATGAACAGCGTCTGACCGGCAAAGCGTCGGAAGTCGCAAATCACATCGAACCGCTCAGCCGAGGCCATCACCAGCTTGTCGGTTGCAACCGGGTTAATCGGGAGCAGGCCGCCCTCCGCGCCGATGATGTACATCGGCACCCGGCCGATATTGAGGCTCAGGATCCGGGCGTTGCAGCCGTTTAGCACCCGGAAGCGGTACACCGCCGGCTCGACCACGAGATTCGGCCAGATCTTGCCATTGACCAGCATCACGTCCCCGAAGTACTCGCCGATCCACGGCCCGTGCTCCGACGCCGGGTCGGTCGGGTAAAGCAGCGACCCATCCCGGTTGAACTGGCGATCCTGAACGACGATCGGCAGCTCGTACTGGCCGATTGGTCCCGGCAGCAGCGGGTTGCTGCCGCTGTCAAACCCGTCGCGCAGCAGATACCCCCCTGCCAAGCCCGCGACCACGTTCATCCGCGTGTCACCAAGGTAGTGGTCGTGGTACCACAATAGCGATGCCGGCTGCTCGTTTGGATACGTGACCGACTGGGTGCCACCCGACCTGAACGCACCCGGCTGAGCGTACGTATTGCCGTCGTCAATGGCGGCGTTGAACCCACCATGCAGGTGCGTCATCGTCCGCACCTCCGGGAAGGGCGCGAACTGGAGATAGCTGCTACCACCGTTGGTGAACACCCGCAGATAATCGTCTGGAGCGAGGTGGTTTATGTAGTCGACCGAAATCGGCACACCGCTCTGGGCCACGATCGCGGGGCCCAAGTATGAAGCGATCGGATCGACCGACCCCGGACTCCCCGGCCGCAAGTAGCCAAACAGCGTGGTGGCCGGAAGATCACGGTGAACCTTTCGTGAGATCAGCGCGGCAGTGACGCTGACCTTGCCACCGCCAGTCGCGTTGATAGCGTTATCAACAAGCAAAGGCATCGGATCGACATACGGCCTCAGGCACCTCGCCACCGACGTGGCCGCGAGCGCGGATCCCTCCAGCAGCGTCCCACCGAACATCGCACCCGCGGTGCCCGCAGCACCGCGCACAATCAACTGTCGTCTAGTGAGCATCGAGGACTCCTCTTTCTCGGCGAACCCACCCATGCTACCCATTCGCCTCCCAGCTTACGGTTCGTTACCACAGTCGCCAATCACAACTCTTGATCGCTCGCTCGGTCGCCTGAGCCCTGCTGTCCCTGCCTCGTCGCGATAGGTTGGGAATCTAACCGCGGCTCCAACGGGCGGCTTCGGCGGCAACCGTCACTCCTGGGGATTGTCCGAGGAACTGTGTAGGCACGAGCGAAAGAGATCGCTATGCCTAGGA
>CALAQT010000163.1 GCA_937888775.1 uncultured Actinomycetes bacterium
GGCGGGGGAGGCTGCAACTTCGACGACCGAGTTCGCCGGTCGCGGGGCTCGTCGGGGGACTCGCCTTCCGCGCTAAGCGGGTGGCTCGTCGGCGACGGTCGGATGCTCGTGCCGACATGAAACTGGGGCTCGCGCTGTTGCGCCATTAGACAACGGGCGGCGCCTTCGCCGGTGAGAGTCGGCTGCTTCGACGGCAGCGAGGGTCAGCGAAGATCCCCGACGACGACGCGACACACGTGTCGCGCTACCGCCCGGTAGCGGGGTGCGGCGCCTGTTCTGCGTTCGTGGATCGAAGTGCTTGGCGGATCCGATCTGCCCATGCTTCGATCGCGGGCCAATCACGGTTGTCGCCGAGGTGCCCGCCAAGTGAGTGGTAGAACAGGCGGGACAGGGAGGGCCATTGGTGGCGATCTATGACGCCCGCGAACACGCGATACTCACGCGGGTGGATCTCTTGGTCGAGCGTGTGGATCCCTTTCGGTTCGCGCTTCATGAGGGGGCCGATGATGCGCTTGCTATCGCCGAATGTTCCAACGCTGAAGACCCAGACCGGTCGACTCGCGAGCGCTTTTCGATTCCGTTGCACGAACTGCTCGGCCTCGGGGAGCCACCGCTGGTTGAACACCGCGCTCCCGAAGATGATGGCGTCGTAGACGCCGGCGTCGTCGACCTCGTCGACCGGGAGCACCTCGACGCGGTCGCCGCATGCTTGGAGGTTGGCCGCGATCCTTTCGGCCACTCCTTTGGTCGACCCGTACTTGCTCGCATATGCGACGAGCACACGCAGGTTGCCGGTCCCGGTAGACGGTTTCGTCACGGCGAGGTCGGTAGTTGCAGTGCTCATGCCGCGGAAGCTGCATAGGTCGGCTGCGGGGGCGCTTCAGGACTACCGGCGGCAAGCCGCTCCGCACGCTCCTTGATTCCGAGCAGCATCTTGCGCTCCATCACCAGTGAGGCAGGCTCCATCGGAATCATTCCGATCCGATCGATGAGCCGGGTAAGGCGAAAGCGGTTGCGGCTGACCAGCCTGGTGCTGCCGTCGGTCTCAGCCAGCACGAACGTCCACACCCACTTGCCATCCCGTGAGCGCCAAGCGAGCACGCGCTCGGGTTCGACGCGTTCCAGGCGCATGCGGTTCGTCCCGTAGCTGATGGTGTCACCGACCTCCGGGTGTTGAAACTCCGATAGGACCCTGTCTGCGCTATGCATGTTCAGGCCAAGCAGGTTCTCGATCCAGTCGTAGGTGTAGGCGCCGCCGCGCGGCGAGGGACCCATCTGCGCGATCCATGGCCATACGGCTGACGCCGGTGCGCGTATCTCGATCGCCCGTGTCGCGACGCCGTCCGCGTCCTCGAGCAACTCGTCTCCGGGCAGCCGCGAGTGCACCTCGGACTCGGTCGCTCCCCAGGTCAAGATGGGACCGCGCAGCAACGCGTAGTACGCACAAGCTGCGCCTCCGAAAGCGACCATCAGTCGTTGCGATCTCATGAGACTGAGTCTCCAGGCTCCGCACTCGCCCCACATCCGAAACCGTCCGCACGGAGGCGGGAAGAACCACGCAAACCGGGTCCAGGTTCCACTACGACCGCCCGCGCGGCTACTCCGGTCACGGTGAGCCTGTCGCTCGGTGGACATCGCAGAAGAGATCCTCACTCCTACTCCGGGTGACGATAAGAGAGCCGGGTCAGCGTCCGAGACGGCGCCTGAGGCGATCGCGACGGCGAGAGGGGACGTCAAGCACTGCTCAGTCCAAGCCACGGCCGACTGCGCAGTGCGCCGACGGCGTCGACAGTCTCGGTGCCCGCGAATTGCAGGAATGTGGGGCGACGAGCGGCCGTACTCGCCGCAGAGCGAACCCATGTCCCGCACGAAATCGCGGTGCGTGTAGCGGGCGAAGTGGCGGGCCATGGCGGGTACCGGTCGTCCAACTCGTCAGCGTCCTCGCAGGTTTCGTCCGTGAAGGTATCCCGCGAGCAGGATAAGCGGGACGTGAATCGCCGGCAGGTTGTCGGCCAACCAGCGGGGCAGGTAGATGTCGGTGATCGATCCGTGCTCGGCGCCGACACGCTCCGCGACCTGCGTCAGCGGGCATCGAAATCCATTGGCGGCGAAGATCAGAGTCTCGGTGGCGACCACTCCTGCGGCGATCGCGGCACGGCGATCGGACTGCCTCCTCGAGCCTGCCCACAGCACGTACGCCATGCAGGATTCAATCGAGAACCATGCAAGCGTGTGCACGAGCTTGACTGCGGCAAGCGTGGCCCGGCGGAGCGCACTGCGCGCTGGCCGCTCCTCGGCCTCGAGCTGGACCTTGATGTTGTCCAGATCTCTCTGCAACATCAACTCCATCCGTCGGCGCAATACTGGTGTGGCCAGCTTGAGCAGGCCGTGCGGCTCGAGCTCCATGCGCATCGCCAGATGGGCGGCCTCTGCGGTCGGCACGACACGGCCGCTGCCGGCAGCCTTCAAGGCACGTGAATTCCCCGTCAAGGACCACGCCCTGGGTCGCTCATAGTGGATGCATTCCATGACCATCGACGGGCCGTGGACGAACTCAGTCATGTAGCGGGCTCCGACCCCGACGGGCCCGTCTGTGAGCTTCACCACGCGCCTCATCATCGGATTCCACTCTGGCTCATGGCTGGGATCGCTGCAGAAGTCAAAGACATCCTGTGGCGAGCGTCTGATGTCGACCCCGGCCTCAACGACGACCGGAGGCATCCTGGCTCTCCTATCGCGACTGACCTGGCGTTCAACCATTGCGGCCGTTCCTCATCAAATACCTCACCGAGATCAGCGTGACGCAACGCCGGTCACTCGTCTTCGGTGGTTCGGGCAGACGCATCGGATTAGTACTCGTCCGGACGCTTACGCAGATCAACGCACTCCGCGACTTCACAGATCGCCTCCCACGCCTTACCGCACGCAACCCTTGAGGTGGCGTCGAACCCGCTGGCCCGCGCGAGCTGGGTGCCGTGCTCTGCCTTGTCGCGGGCTACGTCCGCGACGATCTGGTCGAGGTCGAGCTCATTTGCGACGAGCCGTCCCAGCGGCGCTGAGACGATCGTCACCGGATCCCACGGATCCCAGACACGAACCGGTTCCCACACGGTGAGAACGACTGCCGAGCGCGGCGCGAGGAACTCGACCGCCTTCGCGATCGCGGCGGCGTCGTCTGATCCGTCGAAGCACAGCAGCGCCGGAGCCCTTCTGGAGTCTGCAGATCGCTGTGACACCGCCTCATCATCCATGATCGCGAACTGTCATCGGCCCGCACGTTCCCCGGGGCGTTCCGGCGGGCTCCTACGGATTTGAGCTCCGCTGCTCGCTGCGAACCTTGATGACATGACGACGGCGCCCGCCTCAACGATCGCGCGACCCGGTGATCCACCGCGCGACAAACAGCGCCGTGACGGGCACGAGCTCGCCTGGTTGATCGACCATCGCGCGCAGATCCTCGCGTCGATCGCCGTCACAGCGATCTTGGTCGGCGGCCTCCTGCACGCGTTCGGTTCCGGGACTGCCGGGGACGCGGTCTGGGCTGGCGCTGTCGCGCTGCTAGCCGCCGAGCTCGCGTTCGAGGTCGGCCGCAGCATCGTCGTTGACCACAGTCTGGGTGTCGACACGATCGCGCTGGTCGCGATGGTCGGTGCGCTCGCGCTCGGGGAGGAACTCGCGGGTGTCGTGATCGGGTTGATGTTCTCCGGCGGCGCCGCGCTCGAATCGGTCGCCTCCCGGCGTGCGCGACGGGAGCTGACGGCATTGATCCAGCGCGCACCGAAGGTCGCGCAGCTCCGCGTCGGTGATCGACTCGAGGAGGTGCCGGTCGACCGCGTCCAGATCGGCGACGTCATCGTCGTGCGGACCGGCGAGGTCGTCCCGGTCGACGGAACGATCATCAGCCCCGAAGCGGTGATCGACACGAGCACGCTGAGTGGCGAGCCGCTGCCCCAGACCGCGTCGCGCGGGATGCCGGTGCTCAGCGGTTCGGCGAACGCCGGAGCACCGTTCGACGTCCGCGCGGGCCGCCCCGCAAGCGAGAGCGCCTACGCGGCGCTCGTGAGGCTGGTCGAGCAGGCCCAGACACAACGCGCCCCGTTCGTGCGGATGGCCGACCGGTACGCCGGGTTCTTCCTCCCGACCACGATCCTGGTGGCGGGTCTGGCCTGGGCGGTGACCGGCGATCCGGTCAGGGCGCTCGCGGTCGTGGTCGTCGCGACGCCATGCCCCCTGATCCTCGCGGCGCCGATCGCGCTCGTCTCCGGGCTCTCCCGCGCCGCCCGCGCCGGCGTGATCGTCAAGGGCGCCGGCGCGATCGAGACACTCGGCGAAGCGAAGACCGTGCTGTTCGACAAGACCGGCACCCTGACCGTCGGGACACCCGAGGTCCGAGAGATCGTCACCCACGCGGAATTCAGCTCCGGCGAGCTGCTGCGCCTGGCCGCGTCGCTCGATCGCCTCTCCGCCCACGTCCTCGGCGAAGCCCTCGTCGCGGCGGCCGCGGAAGCCGGGCTTGAATTGACGATGCCTACAGATGTCCATGAGGAGCCCGGTCAGGGAATCCAGGGGACCGTCAGCGGCCATCGCGTCGCGGTCGGCAGCAGAGCGTTCATGCGCTCAATCGGGATCCGCGACGCCGAGCGCGCGTCGGCGACGCTCGCCACCACCCGCGGGTCGGGCGAAGCACACGTCGTCGTCGCCATCGACGACCACGTCGCGGGCGTGATCGTGATGGCCGACGAGCTCCGTCCCGATGCGATCCACATCGTGGAGCGGCTCCGTGCCGAGGGCATCCGCCACATCGCGATGATCTCCGGCGACCGCCGATCCGTCGCCGAGCGCATCGGTCGCGAAATCGGAGTCGACCGCGTCTACGCCGAGCAATCCCCAGAGGACAAACTCGAAGTCGTCCGACGGATCGGCGCCGACCAAGCCCTACGACCGGTGATCATGGTCGGCGACGGAGTCAACGACGCCCCCGCACTCGCGATCGCCGACCTCGGAATCGCGATGGGCGCCGCCGGAGCGACCGTCTCCTCCGAGACCGCCGACGCGGTCATCACCGTCGACCGCGTCGACCGCGTCGCGGACGCCGTCCACGCCGGACGACGCGCGCTCTACATCGCCCGCCAGAGCGTGCTCACCGGCATGGGCCTCAGCACGGCCGCGATGGCCGTCGCCGCAGCCGGCTACCTGCCGCCCATCGCCGGCGCCCTCTTCCAGGAAGTCATCGACCTCGCCGTCATCCTCAACGCGCTGCGCGCACTACGCGGCTGACGCCGCCAACCGGTCGCGACCCACGGCGAGGATCTATGCGTCTGGTGGCGGCTCGCGGTCGGCCCAGTACTGCTCGGCCTCGGCTTCCATCTTCGCAAGCCGCGTGTAGTAGTCGGGGAACTCGTTTAGGTGCGCCCGCGCGATCTTGCCGGTCGTCAGCTCGTCGTCGTCGCTGACGTTCGTGTCCGGGTCGCGGCGCCCGTGCTCGAGCTCCACCCCGAGCCCCATCCGAAACTGCTCGACATCGAACCGCGAACGGTCCCAGTCGATCCCGATCCGCTCGCCGATCTCACGAGCCCTGTCAGTGGAAAAGCCAGGATTCTGTTCGCTCATCGCACCAGTCTCGCCGATCGCCCGCCAACCCGCCAGACGCTCACGTGGGCGCTGAGGTCTGCTCGCGATCTGCTTCGGCGTCCTGTCGTATGACCTCGAGCAGGCCGTGGACGAGCACGTGAGCCCCAGAGCCGACACCGAGCATCCAGTAGCGCCGGAACCAGCGCCGCGCCTGCTCGTCAGTCGCGGCAGTTCGCATCACGGCGCGAACCAGCGCGTGCTCGCCGTCGATCGCCGTAACCGATAGCGAGTAGACGATCTTCGCCCAGCCCGGCTCGGCGAAGGTGCGGAACTGGTCCGCCTCGACGTCTGCGTACTGGATCACCGGCCGCCAGAACTTCCCGACCAGGCCCAGTGCGAGTTCCTCGCCGGGGCGTTCGCCGAGCAGCATCCAGCCGCCGCCGTTGGCAGGGAGCTCTGTCGTGTCACGGAGGGTCAGGCGCGACGGTGCCGCGGGCGGGGGTCTCGCCGTGCAGAAGGTGGGCGACGATCTCCGGCAGGGCCCGAAGCGCGCCGAGCGTTGCGAGGAGCGGTCGCCGGCGGGCGACGTCGATCAGATCCGCGCTCATCAGCGCGGTCCAGGTCCTTTCGGTGCCGGCCTCGACCACGACGGCCAGCTCATCGGACACGTCGAAGACGGGGAGCAGCTCGTCGACCAGCGTCACCGCCATCGGGTCACCCCACTCCGGCCGGAGACATGTCGCCCGCCGGCTCGGGCACGTCGCCGGCGATCCGGTGAACGCGCTCCGCGCGCTCCTTGAGGTTGGCCAGCTGGCGGATCTGCATGATCCAGTGCGCCGGCTCCCAGAACAGCAGGTCGCCGATCGCGGTCAGCGCCCGAGGATGCGACGCGGCATATCCACTGACGAGGAGTCGAGTGAGGCCTCCCGGCAGCTCGTTCAGGACGAACCGCCACGACGAGTCGCTGTAGAACCGCGGTCTCGGGCCGGCCGGGTCGAACGGGCGGCCGTCGAGATGCAGCGATGCCCGCAACCCGAGAAACCGCCCCGGGTCAAGCGCGGCGACCTCGAACCACGAGCGACCGCTCGGCATCGACGGCCACCGATCGCCAACCGCGACCCGCTGCCATTCCGGGTGGATCTGATCGGCGCTCGGGCGACCGCCGTTGTCAAGCCGATCCCAGCTGTACCAGCCCGCCCGGTCACAGCCCATCTGCACCAGCCACGACCACACCTCCCCGGGCGCCGCGTCGATCGTCACAGCCATCGTGCCGCCTCGCGTGCTGCCCGGGATCAGATCGGCGCCCGGGAACGGCGCGCGAAGCTCCTCATCGGTGGCGCCCCAGCTACCGAAACCGTGGCCAGATGAAACCGCGATACACGCCGGTCAGCAGTCCGGCGGCCGCCAGCCGGATGCAAGCTTTCGAGCGGCATTCCGATCCGGCGGGCGTAAGGGCGGCTTTCCCTGTCACGACTCGCCCTTGCGGCGCCCGAACGTGAAGTAAGCGAGCGGTCCAACGAAATTGATCAGGCAGAGCAGGCGCCAGCGCGTCTTCGACCCGCATATGAGGGGCGCCGGTCGCCGTTGAATATCTCGCTCGGCCGCGATCAACAGTCCAAGCTGCACCGTCGCGAGCACCACGATTCCAGCCTGCCGCCAGCGTGCAAGCTCGCTGAACCTAGCCCGAAATCGACGCATCGCTACCGCGCAGCCTGCTCAGCGGTCAGCTCCGACGCGACCTCGCCGGCAAAGGCATCGATCGCGTCCCAGTCCCTGCAGTCGCCCTCCGGTGCGTGAACGGCCTTCGCCGCCGCACGCTCGGCAAACCCGAGCGACGCTCGCTCGAGCCGACCGGCGAACACACGGTGCCCGCGCGCCCGAACAACGTCGATCAGATGCTCTGCGTCGGCCGACTCGCCCGCCGGGATCAAATGATCCGGCGGTCCGAGCGGTCCCGAGCTGAACAGCCACACCGGCACCGACGACAGCTCCGTCGCGTGCTGAGCGACGAACTCGCGAGCCGTCTTCAACCAGCGGCCCATGTAGATCGCGCTGCCGACAACCACCGCGTCGAACCCGTCAAGGCGTGCAACGTGGTCGACCGGCCACGCTTCCGCGTGAATACCCCGCTCCGTGAGCCCGTCGGCGATCGCCTCGACGATCTCAAGGGTCGAGTCATGACGGGACGCCGCCGTGACGAGCACGCGCACGACGCTCACCTCCCCGACCTCGCAAACCGAAGCCCGCCCAGTCTCGGCATCATGGCTTAGGGACCGAGCGGCGGTACGTGGAAGCACGAGCAACGGGCAGCATTGTTGAACATCCGATAGCTCCTAAGGAGGTTGCACAACTGACCATATGACGTGAACGGCTGTCTCCCATCCGGAGCGCATCCCGGTCTCGGCACGGTCTTCTACGCAACTCGTCGGCGGGCTCTGAAGGGCCTTGCGAAAGGCGGGCCGAACCGAAATCAGCGGCCGTCCATGCCATGCGCGGTCACGCACGACCTATACCAATTCCGGGGCGCCGACAGGCTCCCGGCTGTTCGGTGCGCATTCCCGTATTGCGACGCCGAGGCCCCTGACCGGGACGCCCTGATCGGACGTTCTCGGCGTCCGCTGAGCCATCCGGATCCGCACGTGCACCGTCATCGTCGGCGTCCGGAGCAACGTCCGCGGAG
>CALAQT010000164.1 GCA_937888775.1 uncultured Actinomycetes bacterium
GCGACGAGCTGCACGTCTCGTTCAACTCGATGCAGAACGGCTCACAAGAGCACGCGGGACAGAAGCTGCTGCAGACGCCGCGGCGGTGGACGGAGCTCTTCTTCGAGTACTCCGCGCTCCTCGTGCTGCGCGCCCTGGCCACGTAAATCGCCCTCACTCCTCGTTCCCCGGGCAGAGTCCCGTCCAACCCGTCCGGCATTCGGTGTCAGCCGGCGCCCGCAGTCGCGAGTGAGACGCGTCCACTACCGCCGCCACATCACGTGCGCGAGCGAAAGCGACTCGCGCGACCGAACGGACACCAGGTCCCCGGCCACATCTGGGAAGGGCCGCAGAAGACCGCGACCACTCCTGCTCCGATCGAGAGGGAAGCGGCCGAAGCGGGCTGGCCGACTCCGCAGTCCGCTCAGGCGGCTCGGTTGACTGCTGGAAAGCACCAAAACGAGGCACCCGCTTCGGGCGGAGCGGATGGCCGCATTCAGCGGGAAGCAGAAGCCCGGCAACCTCTATTCCGGGCGCCTCGTTTTCGTCCTTGGCGGGAGCGCGCTCGGGGATCGCGCGGACTCTCGCTCGGCAAGAAACTCGGAGCTGACGCTGACTAGCCAGGTTGGACACGCGCTTGATGATTTCGAGCAAGCACTGGATCGTTCAGAGCGCCGCTCCTCGCGGAAGGGCACTCTTGCGGCAACGATCTCCAATACGCTCAGATGTCGTCGGCAAGACCTTTCTAGCGAGCGTCGGTGGCGGCGAGGCCTGCCAGCAGTGTTGTGGCGGTGGTTTGGAATCGCCTGACGTCGCCGTAGGGTCGGGCGACGAGCATCGCGCCTTCCAGGCCGCTGATGATCATCCGGGCAGTGTCTCTGGCGGACCCATCGAACTTCAGGGTGTCGTCGGTGCGACCCTGCTCGAGCACGCGCTCTAGCCATATCTCGTTGTCGTCGAAGAAAGCTACGACGGCTTTTCTGATCTGTTCGGGGAGTGTCTGGTACTCGGCCGCAAGCATGCCGCAAAGGCACATGCGCTGACCCCGGAGCGCATCGGCGTAGAGGCCTGCGTAAGCGGCAAGCTTCGCCGGAGCGGGCGTGGCTTTGCTGTCGATCTCCTCGAGCGCGAGCGCGAACCGCTGCGCGTAGCGGGCGATCAGCGCTTGCCCCAGCTCTGCTTTGCCGGAGAAGTGATAGTGCAGGCTGGCCTTGGTGATCCCCAGTTCGGCGGCGATGTGGGCGTAGCTGAACGCGTTGTACCCCCGCATCTGCACGAGCCGCTCGGCTATGTCGAGGATGCGCTGCGCCGTATCCCCGTTCGCCGGGGGCGCCTTCGATCTCGCGGTCGTCGTGGTACCCACCGTGCGATTGTCGCAGATTTGGCCTTGACTACTTACCTACTAGTAGGTAAGAATCGCATAACATCCTCGATGCGGGAAGGGACCCTGATGCAGAAGACCGCACACAAGAGCTTCGAGCAGCCTGAAGAGACGCGGGAGTTTCCCAACGGTGAGGCGCAGATTGTCTCGATCGGCGGCGCGCAGGTCGGCCGGATGATCTTCCAACCTGGGTGGCGCTGGTCGAACGACGTCAAGCCGATCGCCGGGACCGATAGCTGCGAGGCGCCGCACTTCCAGTACCACGTGTCGGGCCGGCTGGCGATTCGGATGGATGACGGCACGGAGATGGTCGCGGGACCCGGCGATGTCACCTCGCTGCCCAGCGGACACGACGCGTGGGTCGTGGGCGACGAGCCCGCAGTTGTCGTCGACTGGTACGGGGCGAGCAACTACGCCAAGGCGAACTGAAGCCGAGTCGGGGTTGGGACAAGGAGGGAGCGATGAAGCGGGGAGACGGTTACACGATCGCGCAGCGCGACGAGCTCGAGCGGACGGGCAACTGGCGCCTCGTGCGCCGTTCGCTGGGCTGCCAGGCGTTCGGCGCCAACCTGGTTGAGATCCCGCCGGGCGAGTCGGTCCCGGAGCACGATGAGACAGAGCGCGACCAAGAAGAGCTGTTCTACGTGATCTCCGGCTCGCCTACGCTGGTGATCGACGGACATGAGCACCGGGCCCCGGCGGGAACGTTCGCGCGCCTCGACCCTGCGCACCTTCGCACCGTGCGCAACGACGGCTCGCAGTCCTGCTCGGTGCTGATCGTCTCGGCGCCCACAACCAGCGGGTTCAAACCAATGGAGTGGGCATGACCACCAAAGCCGGCGAGAGCGTTAGCCCCCTCCGCAGCCTGATCGACCGCCACCACCCAGCCCGGCAATTGGACGCGTCGGAATGGACTTTAGGCCTGTGGCTCTGACGGTGCCGGTGTTCCCAACCGTACGTGTTGCAGCGATCCAGGCGACGCCGGTGATTCTCGACGCCGAGCGATGCGCGCAGAAGGCCGAGCGGCTGCTGCACGCGGCGGCAGATCGCGGCGCACAGCTCGCCGTGCTGCCCGAATGCTTCATCCCGCTGTACCCATCCAACGCGTGGGCACGGGGGGCGGCCGGTTTCGGGGGCTGGGATGAGCTGTGGGAGCGCTTATGGGCGAACTCGGTCGATGTACCGGGGCCGCTCCTGGATCGGCTGGTCGGCGTGTGCCGCGAGCGCGAGCTGTTCTGCGTTCTCGGTGTCAACGAGCGGGAGTCCGAGCGACCCGGAACGCTCTACAACACGGTCCTCTACCTGGGACCGTCGGGCTTGCTCGCTCGCCACCGCAAGCTGATGCCGACCCAACACGAGCGGCTCTTTCACGGGATCGGCGCCGGTGACGATCTGGCGGTCATCGATGCCGCTGGCGCGCGGGTCGGTGGGCTGATCTGCTGGGAGAACCGGATGCCGCTCGCCCGCTACGCGGTGTATCGCGGCGGGCCGCAGATCTGGGTCGCGCCGACCGCCGACGACAGCGACGGGTGGCTGGCGTCGATGCGTCACATCGCGATCGAGTCAGGGGCCTTCGTCGTGTCGGTCCCGCAATTCATCCCGTCCACCGCTTTCCCCGACGACTTCCCGGTGGCACTTCCCCCCGACAACGAAGTGTTCGGCCGCGGGGGCGCGGCGTTGATCGAGCCAGCATCTGGCGAGGTGATCGGCGGACCTCTATATGACGAGGAGGGAATCGTCGTCGCCGACTGCGACTTGCGCCGCGGCCTCCACGCAAAACGGTGGTTTGACTCGGTCGGGCACTACAGCCGCGAGGATGTCCTCGCGCACGAGATGGCCGACCTGCGGAGGCCCACGGAATGAGCTCTCCCTACCACGATGGCTCCCGCAGCCTGCAGGACCGCTTCGACACGCGCCGGCTCGCCGACCGCCTGGACGAGAAGTTCCTCTCACGCCCCATAATCGACGCCGAGGACAGCGCCTTCATCGAACGGATGGACATGTTCTTCCTCGCCACGGCCGACGCCGAGGGACGCCCCCAATGCTCCTACAAGGGCGGCGATCCCGGCTTCGTCCGCGTGCTCGACGAACGCACAGTCGCATTCCCAAACTACGACGGCAACGGGATGTACTTCTCGATGGGCAACCTGCTCGAGAACCCCCACGTGGGAATGCTGTTCATTGACTTCGTCTCCGAGCGGCCGTCACGACTACGACTCAACGGCATCGCGAGCATCGACGAACGCGACCCACTGATCGACCAATACCCCGGCGCGCAGTTCATCGTCCGGGTGCGCGCGACTCAGGTGTTCCCGAACTGCCCGCGATACATCCACCGGATGGCGCCCGTCGAACGATCGCGATTCGTGCCACGCGCCGACCGAGAAACACCCGTCCCGGACTGGAAACGGTCCGACTGGGCACGCGACGTGCTGCCAAACGGCGACCCGACCCGGAGGCATTAGGGTTCGCTCTCTTTGAGCACTTCGGCGTCGGCAAGCGCCTCTCGGCGCTGCCCCAAGACACGTGCCGCCGCGTCGGCTGCGAGAGCCGGCGCTAGCTCAAGGTCGGCGAGCACCGACCCGACCCGCTTCGCAGTCTCAGTTGCGCGTTCGTCGCAGAGCAGCAGCCGGACCAGCGCCAACAGTCACTGCTGCCTGGGACGACACCAGACCTTCGATCTAATGGGCGGCCCGCTTCCGCTATGAGCGCAAAGCTGCCACGATCCGTGGACCCGCCGCCCGACTGCCTTTGGTGCCGCGCGATCATCTCGTCGGCTTCGTCCACGCGGCCGCTTTGGGGTCAGCTGGGCACGTCGAGAGGTATGCCGTGGTGGCCGCACCCGCGCTTGAGCTGCTCGTCATGCGTAAGAACGGATGCGATCGTCGCGGTGCGATGAAGCTCGATCACGGCGTCGAGATGGATTGCGTCCAGGGTCCGCACGTCAACCGGCTCGAGTCGTGAGGTGCGTTCAATCGTCGCGTCGGTTATCGGTGTGAATCGAACGGACGCGAGGATCTGGTCGGCGGCGGCTTCGAGATCTTCTCGTCGCGCGAGGCGGCGGAGCTCGATGATGAGGATCGCGCTTGACCACCACGCGTCGTACCGTCCGAGGACGTCGCGGATCTGCGTGGCGTCGGGTTCGACGAGAAGCACCCGCCCGAGCGAGGAGGTGTCGAGGTACAGCCCGGCCATCAGTACGGGCGCAGCCGGTCGGCCTCGAGCAGCCGATCGGTCGACCCGGCGGGGTGAGGCGCGGCGGTCGCGAGATGCTGGTCGATCACGGCCAGCAGCCCGTTGGGCTCAACCGCGTCGTTGCTGGTGCGGCGCAGGAGGATCTCGTCGCTATTGAGATCGTCCCGGTCGACCTCGACGCCGAGCTCTTCGCCGTTGGCCAATCTCAGTGTTGCGCGTTCTCGCATGAGCAAAGTGTCCCACGTTCGGTCAATGTCAACCGGCCGTCTGACCGTGGGAGTGTTGGCCTCCATGCAAGCGTCCGGGCCGCTGGCGCCGTCGCGGCCAGGGACAGACCAATGTTGGAGGGACGATATGTCCGAGTCACGGCTGTTGGACACCACAGGCCGCAAGCGATCGCCTGCCGCGACGCCCGGCCATCGTGCGGGGTGCTCGCCGGCTAACAAGGGGATGCGATACCCGGCAGACCCGCCGAGGATTGAGGAGATCGTCGCGGTGATGCGCCAAGCCGGGAGCGACACGCACGCCGACCGGGTCCGCGGTCTGATCGCGATCCTGTGGCGAGCGGGGCTGCGGATCAGCGAAGCGCTCGCGCTGACCGAGTCCGATCTCGATCCCAAGAACGGGTCCGTGCTCATCCGTGCTGGAAAAGGAGGCAAGCGCCGGATGGTCGGAATGGACGACTGGGCATGGGAGCACGTCAACACATGGACCAGTCGACGCGTCCAGCTGCGCGTCGGGCCGCTGTTCTGCATTCTCGACGGCCCGACCCGCGGGGGCGCGTGGTCAGCGACGGGCGCCCGAGCCGAGCTGCGGCAACTCGCCGCCCAAGCCGGCGTTCGCCGACGGTTCGCGCCACATCAGCTCAGGCACGCCCACGCCGTTGAGATGGCCCACGAAGGGATCCCGCTGCCAGTAATCCAGCGGCAACTCGGACATGCCCATCTCGGGATCACCTCGATCTACCTCCAAGGCATAGACACCAGCGAAATCATCAACACCGTTCACGACCGACGCCCACCAGTCATCCCAGCTAGCGCCGGCCTGAACCTCTAACCGGCGACCGGCGCTGCCCCGGCGTCGGCGCATGCCGGGCCCGCGCCCTGTTACCCACACCGGCTTGAGCTGCCAGGCACCACACCAGCGCAGGCCGCCCGGATCACGACCAGCGCTTCCGCAATATCGCTGCGCACCAGGAGCGACGGTGTCGTCTTTTCGGCGACCGTGGTTGCTCTGCGCTGGAAGCAGTAGCGAGGCGCCCGTCGGATTGGTCGGCTCGCGTGCCCGCAGAAGAAGGACGCGCGTGTCGCGGACTCGCTCGAACCCGGCTCGTTTCATGGGCTCCAGCTGACGGGCACCGCGCGCGCCCGCGGCTCCTGGGGAGTTACCCCCTGTCGCCACCGGTATTTTGCGCGGATGTCGCGCGCCTGATCGCGCTGGATGATCATCGGGTCCGTTTGAGTTGAGGATCGCGATGATTGGTTTCTTGCCGGCGACCCGCGATGGCCGTCAGTCGCGTGAGGAGCTGTACCTGCAGATGGCGCGTATGCGCCGCATGGAGGTGGAGCTCGGCGAGCTCTGGCAGCGAGGCTTGATCTCTGGGGAGCTGCATTTGGGGATCGGTGAGGAAGCGGTGGTCGCGGGGGTTCTGGCGCACGTGCACGATGGTGATGCGCTGGCTGTTGATCACCGGTCCACACCGCCGTTCGTCGCGCGGGGCTCGAGCCTCGCGGCGATCGTGGCTGAGATGCTCGGTTGCGAGGCTGGCCTGTGCCGCGGGCGTGGCGGTCACATGCACCTGTTCGACAAGGAGCGTCTCGCCGCCTCGTCGGGCATCGTCGGCTCGGCCGGCCCGTTGGGTTGTGGCTTTGCCCTCGCTGCCCAGGGCCTGCGCCCCGGCGGCGTGGCGGTCGCATTCTTCGGTGAGGGAGCGATCAACCAGGGAATGTTGCTTGAGTCGCTGAACCTCGCGGCCGTCTGGAGGCTTCCGGTCCTGTTCGTGTGCAAGGACAGCGGCTTTGCGATCACGACACGTTCAAAGGCTGTCACCGCCGGCTCGGTCACGAACCGTGCTCGCTCATTCGGGATGCCCGTCTCGCGTGTGGATGGCAGCGATGTGGAGGCAATTCGGAGGGCGGCCGGTGCCGGAATTGGACGGGCACGCGCGGGCGGCGGCCCGAGCTTCATCCTCGCGCGCTGCCATCGTGCCGGGGGCCACTTCCTCGGAGATCCGCTGCTGCGTCTCCTGCAGCACCCGATGGACGAAGGCAGGAGCATCGTGCCAGCACTGACCGCTGCCGCCGTGCGACGGTCTGGAGCGCGCGGCAGTCAGCGGATGGCGGGCCTCGCCCGAATCACGAGCGTGCTCGCGAGTTTCGCCGGTGAGCATTGGTTGCTGGCGCGTGATCCGCTGCAACGTCAGCGGCGCAGGCTCGCGCCGGACACGGCTCGTGCGCTCGAGAGGCGTGCGCACGACGAAGTCGAGCACGCCGTGCGTGATGCGCTCGCTGCTGCGGGGGTCTCGCCGTGACTTCGTTCTCGGAGGCGATCGAGCTTGCGCTCGCCGAGGCGATGGCGGCAGACGACCGCGTCGTGGTATTCGGTGAGGACGTGCCGCTGCTGCGCCGAAACCTGCTGGTGCGCTTCGGTCCGCAACGTGTACGGGGTGCTCCGATCAGTGAGGCGGCATTCATGGGCGCCGCGGTCGGCGCCGCAATGGCCGGCCTGCGCCCCGTCGTCGAGCTGATGCTGGTCGACTTCGTCGGCGTGGCGCTCGACTCGCTGCTCAACCACGCAGCGAAGCTCCACGACTTCTCAGGCGGCCGCTGGAACGCCCCGCTCGTGGTGCGCACGGCGTGCGGCGGTGGCTACGGCGACGGGGGCCAGCACGAGCAATGCCTTTGGGGGCTGCTCGGCGGCATTCCGGGCCTGGCGGTGGTGGTGCCCTCCTGTCCGGCGGACGCAGCGGGGCTGATGCTCTCCGCGATCGCGTACGAGGGACCCGTTGTCTATCTCGAGCACAAGCTCCTCAGCGATTACTGGCTCGACTATCTCGGTGGCGCAAGCCGCCAGACCGTGAGCTTCGACGTACCGCCGGCTGGCGTTCACGGAGCCATCACCGATCCGATCGCTCGGGTGCCGTTGGGCTCCGCAGCGGTCAGAACAGAAGGCCGCGACCTCGCAATGCTCAGCCTCGGCGTCAGCGTCCACCGCTGCCTTCAGGCGGCCGACGCGCTCGAAGCCGATGGCATCCACGCGACCGTCGTCGACCTCCGCAGCGTCACGCCCATCGATCGACAGGCGATCACGCAGGTCGCGCACGCCACGGGCCGCGTACTTGTGGTCGACGAGGACTACGTCGCCTTCGGCCTGTCAGGCGAGATCGCCGCCGTGCTTGCCGACGAAGCCCCGCACGTGCGCTTCGCGCGCGTCGCCACCGAGGGAACGATCCCCTTCGCGCGTTCCCTCGAGGACCAGGCGCTTCCCAACGTCCAGCGCATCCGCGCCGCCGCCCGCCAACTCGCAGCTCAGGCAGTCCTCGCTCCCGCGCCCGGCCACGGCCCGGTTTCGGCCGAGCTCATCGGTAGACCCTAGGTTCGAATCCCACGCGCCCTCCACGGCCGCGGTGCCGCGGGGCGCTCAGCGCGGCTCGCTGAGGGCGCTTGCCGGCTCGGAAGCATGGGCGCCGCGTGCGCGGCGAGCCACGCCGCTGGTCACGGCGGCGTCGGCGACCGCTTCGGCGACTGCTTGAGCGACATGGCGGTTGAAGACGCTGGGGATGATGTAGTCGGTGTCTAACTCATCCTCGGGGATCACCCGCGCGATCGCGTGTGCGGCGGCGAGCTTCATTTCCTCGTTGATCGCGCGGGCGCGCACCTCGAGCGCGCCCTTGAAGACGCCGGGGAACGCAAGCACGTTGTTGATCTGGTTGGGATAGTCAGAGCGCCCGGTGGCGATGATCGCGACGTCGTCGCGGACCTCTTCGGGCGGGACCTCGGGCACCGGGTTGGCCATCGCGAACACGATCGCGCCAGGAGCCATCCGGCGCACCGCGTCGGCTGACACCGCGCCTGGCCCGGAAACGCCGACCAGCACATCGGCGCCCCGAAGCACGTCGTCGGCCATGCCCCGGAGCCCGCGCTTGTTCGTGCGCCGTGCCAAGGCCGCCCGGTCGGCGTCAAGCTGCTCAGCGCCGGCGTACAGCGCGCCGCGGCGGTTGCACACGATCACCTCGCCGACGCCGTGGGCGAGCATCATGTCGGCGCACGCCAGCCCGGCCGCGCCCGCGCCGACGACCACCACGGTGATGTCCTCGGCGCGCTTATCGACGACCTTCAGCGCGTTCAGCAGCGCCGCGAGCACGACGATCGCCGTGCCGTGCTGGTCGTCGTGCAAGACCGGGATGTCGAGCTCGGAGCGCAGGCGCCGCTCGATCTCAAAACAGCGCGGCGCGGAGATGTCCTCGAGGTTGACCCCGCCGAAGGTGGGTGCTGCCGCCTTCACGAACGCCACGATCTCCTCAACGTCCTTGGTGTCAATGCACAGCGGGAAGGCGTCGACGC
The DNA here is from genome assembly GCA_937888775.1 of uncultured Actinomycetes bacterium. Next base: position 9,118 of record CALAQT010000164.1, read on the forward strand.
CGGCGAACTCCTTGAACAGCATCGCCTTGCCCTCCATCACCGGCATCGCCGCCTCGGGACCGATATCACCCAGACCGAGGACAGCGGTGCCGTCGGAGACGATCGCGACCGTGTTGCCCTTGATCGTCAGCGCCCACGCCTTGGCCCGATCTCGTGGATCGCCATCGAGACGCGCGCCACCCCGGGCGTGTAGGCCATCGAAAGATCGTCGCGGGTCTTGATCGAGACTTTTGGGTTGACCTCGATCTTGCCCCCCTTGTGCATCAGGAACGTGCGGTCAGAGACACTGTCGACACGGACGCCGTCCAAGTCGCGCACCGCCTGCACGACTGCCTCAGCGTGAGCGGAGTCAACGCACGCGACCGTGACATCGCGGACGACCTCCTGGAATTGCACCCGCACGAGATCGATCGCTCCCAGCATCGCCTCGGCATCCGCGATCGCGCGGGCGATCCGGGCGAACGCGCCGCCGTGTTGCGGCATGTGCAAGCGCATCGTGAAGCTGTAGGAGGCTGAGGGCTGCAGCCGCGGGACAGGTAGGTTCGACAGTTCCTCAGACATCGCAGCTCCTTCGCTCGTCGTGCCGTCCGCCGCTCGCCGAGCCGGGAGGGAAATGATCGGGGCGTGCGCTCGTCAGGTCGATCCGGAGTTCAACTATCCCGCCGTCGGACGGCCCGATCTTCGTTGGTCCCAGCCGGCTCAGCAGCCGGATCACAGTGTGGTTGCTAGTGTAGTGTCTCTGAAATAGCTTGACAGTGGGTGAGGGTTGATGTAGCGTCCAGGGCATGGTCGTGGCTGTCCGTGCTGAGGTCTCTGAAGGGCAGCGAGCGCTGCTGGAGCGGTGGGCAAGAGCGCACGGCACCCCGCAGAGCGTCGCCACGCGCGCGCGGATTGTGTTGATGGCTGCTGATGGTCAGTCCAACAGTGCGATCGCGAGGACACTGGATGTGAGTCGTCCGACGGTGATCTTGTGGCGGGAGCGGTTTGCTGCGGGTGGCCCGCAGGCGCTGTGTGAGGTGAAGGAGGGTCGCGGGCGTAAGCGGTCGATCTCAGCGGCGAAGGTGACGGAGATCGTGGTCGCGACCACGCAGACCACGCCGCCTGGTGAGACGCATTGGAGCTGCCGGTCGATGGCCAAGGCCCAGGGCGTCAGTCCGGCGACGGTGCAGCGGATCTGGGATGCGCACGGGCTCAAGGCCCACCGGGTAAGGGCGTTCAAGATCTCCAACGATCCGCGGTTCACCGAGAAGCTGACCGACGTCGTCGGCCTGTACTTGAACCCGCCGGAGAAGGCGCTGGTGCTGTGCGTGGATGAGAAGAGTCAGATCCAAGCCCTGGATCCCACTCAGCCGAGCCTGCCGATGAAGCCCGGGCGCGCCGGCACGATGACCCACGACTACAAGCGCAACGGCACGACCACCCTGTTCGCCGCGTTGAACACGCTTGACGGCAGCGTGATCGGCCAATGCCTGCCCCGCCACCGCCACCAGGAGTTCTTGAAGTTCCTGCGCACGCTCGACCGCGAGTTCCCCAGCGATATGGAGCTGCACCTGATCGTTGATAACTACCGCACCCACAAGCACGCCAACGTCAACGCCTGGCTGCAGAAACACCCTCGCTTTCACCTGCACTTCACTCCGACTTCGAGCTCGTGGCTGAACCTCGTCGAGCGATGGCTCCGCGAGCTCACCGACAAGGCGCTGCGCCGCGGGGTGTTCCACAGCGTCTCTGACCTAACCAACGCGATCGAGGAATACCTCAACGCTCACAACAACGACGCCAAACCATTCGTCTGGACCGCCTCGATCGACTCGATCCTCGAAAAGGTCGGACGCTGTAAAGCCGTTTTAGAGACGGTGCACTAGCAAGACAGATCGCGATGAATTGCTCGATGCCGGCGGACCGCGCCCTGACGGTGACCCGTTCGAGCAGCATGCTCGCGATGCCCCGTCCCCGCCACTCATCGGCCACCGCAACCGCGACCTCGGCCCCGCTCGGCTTGATGCGGATGTAGCGAGCGATTCCGACTGTCGTTCCGTCAGGCGCGATCGCCGCGATCGCCTCGCGGTCGACGTGGTCCACACGCGCCAGCTCGGACAGCATCCGGCGATCGAGCCGGTCGAGCGACCCGAGGAAGCGCGCGTGGCGGGTCTCGACGCCGAGCCCAGCGAACCAGCTCGCGATCGCAGCTTCATCACCCGAAGCCAGCGGCCGGATCACAACGCTCGAGCCGTCTCGCACGGCCACCTGCTGGATGTCCGGCCGCGATCCGGCACCGCCGACACCGGAGATCGACCCGAACTCGGTCTTAAGACGCGTCAACAGCAACTAGCACTCATCTCAGCAACGCGAAGGTACGCGCCACCGCACCGACGAGCATCCGTACACACCCGCGATATCGGTCGGCGGTTTACTCGTTTTAGCGGGCGCTCGAACTCGAGCGCCCCGGGGCACTTGGCCATGGTCATCGTCAGGCGGCTCCCGGTGGCGCCGGGAAACTCGTAGCGGCCGTCCTGAGCAGAAACCCCGGTCTTGATCACGGGAAATCACCGATGAGCCGCAGTCAACGCCGTGCGACGCTTTGTCGGTGGAGGACGGAGGGTCTACCTCGCGGAAGCGTGCTGGGTCGTGACCGAGCGCTCGATCACCCGTCGGCAGTTGATCGGCGGCGCGACGGCGGTCGGCGTGGCTGGCACGCTCCCCGCTGCGCGAGCTGCCGCGGCTGGGCGCGGCTCCGTGCGGACCGACGTGGCGATCGTCGGCGCGGGACTGGCCGGCCTCACCGCGGCTCATGCGCTGACGCGCGCCGGCCGTTCCGTCGTCGTGATGGAGTCCGACGATCGGGTGGGCGGCAGAACCGAGAACCATTCCCTCGGCGGCGGCAAGATCAGCGAGTTGATGGGCGAGTACGTCGGCCCGACCCAGGACCGGGTCGTGCGGCTCGGTCGGGAACTGCGAATCGGGACCTTCAGGACGTACAACCGCGGCGAGAACGTCCTGTTCCTCGACGGGAAGCGGACCACGTACCCAGCTTCGGTGGGCCTGCCCACCCAGCATCCGCTGTTCGACGAGACCCTTGCGGTGCTGAGCGCCATCGACAGCCTCGTGTCACAGGTTCCCGTTGACGCACCGTGGAAGGCGTCCCGCGCACTTGAATGGGACCAGCAGACGCTCGAGACCTGGATGCAGGCCAACATCTCCTCCACCGAGGTCTACATGCTGTTCAAAGCCGCCATCAACGCGATCTGGGGCGGCGAGCCGCGCGACCTGTCGCTGCTGTACGCGCTCTGGTACGCGCGCGTGGCCGGCAACGAGCGCACTCCCGGCAGCTTCGTGCGCCTGATCAGCACCGGCGGCGGCGCCCAAGAGAGCCGCTTTGTCGGCGGGTCACAGCTGCTCTCGATCCGCATGGCGGCGAAGCTCGGCAAGCGCGTGCTGGTCGGCTCGCCGGTCCGGACGATCGCGCAGGACCAGCACGGCGTGACGGTGGAGTCCGAGCGCATGACTGTGCGAGCGAGCAGAGCGATCGTCACGATCCTCCCGGCGCTGACCGCGGCGATCGACTTCGCCCCACCCTTGCCAGGTCTGCGCGCACAACTCATTCAGCGGATGCCGCACGGCACGCTGGCCAAGGCTGAGGCCGTCTACGAACGGCCGTTCTGGCGCGACGCCGGGCTAAGCGGACAGGCCGTCTCTGACAGCGGCCCGGCGCGGACGACCTTTGACAACTCCCCGCCCGATGGACGACCCGGCGTTCTGTTCGGCTTCATCGGCGGCCATGACGCACGCCAATGGATGCAAAGATCTCCAGCCGCGCGCCGGGCCGCGGTGCTTGAGAATTTCGTCACTTACTTCGGCGACCGGGCGCGGCACCCGCACTCATACATCGAAGACAACTCCGCCGCCGACGAGCGGTGGATCCGCGGCTGCCCGACCGTGACGCTGCCGCCCGGCGTCCTCTCTGATTTCGGACCGGCGATCCGCGCGCCGATCGGGCGCGTGCACTGGGCAGGCAGCGAGACCTCGACCTTCTGGGCGGGCTACATGGACGGCGCGGTCCGCTCGGGCGAACGCGTCGCCACAGAGGTCCTGGCACGGCTCTGACCAGACCCAGCATTGCCCAAAGTGCGAAGTCACCTGAGCTAGACGTGGGCTAGACGCGGGCTAGACGAGAACCAGCGGCCCGCAGGCCTCGTCCCCAGGCGCTGCCCCTTCGCCGTCATTGCGATCACGTCTGAGTCGAGGGTCGCTGTCGCATCTGGTGCGCACGGGCTACACTGGCGTATTGGCGCCGGCGATTGCGGTGAGGCGCTCGCTCGGCACCAGATGCATGCACGTGGCCGGCGCGGATCGCGTGGCTGCATTCCGCGAGAAGGGGTCGTCTGACGCGAGCGCGCGAGACGACCGCCTGAGCGGCGGAGCAGCAGCGCTGGGCGACGGCGCCGATCATCGCCCGCGTGACCGACATGCACCAGATCCGGCTACGCCGCCGATCCGGCCGCGCTTCTGCAAATCGCGCGAGGCGACAGCGCGCGTGAACGGGCGACGGGGCTTTGGGGAATCCGCGGAACGACCCGAGCCCGCCGAGGGGCGGCGGGTATCGGGCGTCCGTCAATCGCGTGCTAGCGCGAAAGGTGTTCGTGCACGGGGAACTCGTGGATGTTCGGCGGTGCCGTGATCCCGACGGCGGCAGCCGCGGGTCCGACGCGATCCGCCACGAAGCTGTCGAACTGTGCGCGCGACTCCCAGAAGTCAA
>CALAQT010000165.1 GCA_937888775.1 uncultured Actinomycetes bacterium
AGGCGGCGCCGCGCGCGCCGGGGGTGGCGGTCGAGCTACTTCGCCGCGCGCAGGAGCTGCTTCCGGCGGGTCACGCCGAGACCGACGCGACCGCGGCGGAGCTGTTCGACTGCCTCTTGCGCAGCGGACGGGTGAGCGAAGCGGTCGCGATCGCCGAGGAGGTCCTGGCGCGACCACACGACCGCGAGCTCGACAAGCCACTGCGCTTCGGCCTGATCGATGCGCTCTCAATCCAGAATCGCGGCCCCGAGCTGATCGAACAGACCGAGGCCGCGCTGAGCGATTCACCGGATATGCCGTTGGCCGATCAGGCGTTTCTGCTGGCGCAGAGCAGCTTCGGCCGGACGTTCTCGGGCGACCTCGTCGGGGGCGAATCGGCCGCGCGGCGGGCGCTCGAGATCGCCGAGCAGGCCGACGATACGGCCATGATCTGCTGGAGCCTGACCACCTTGGCCGTGGCCGTGAAGACGCAGGGTCGCTTCCAGGAGGCGATCGATTGCACGACCCGGGTGGTGTCCGAGGCATTCGGGGCTCCGGACGAGCAGGCACGTATGCGCGGCCCGTTCTTCATGCACGGGATGATCCTGTGCGACGCCGATCGGCTGGACGAAGCTGCGGCAGCGTTCCGCCGGGCGGCGGAGGAGTCCGAGCGGCTCGAGTCGTGGTGGCTGCTGCCTGACATCCAGCTGATGGCTACCGAGGTTCGGCTGCTTCAGGGAGACTGGGGCGAGGCGACGGCGGCGCTTGAAGGCGGAATCGAGTTCGCCCGCGAGTGCCCCAGCTTCGGGGCAGAGTATGTGTTCCATGCCGCGGCGGTGCTGGAGGAGGTCGCGGGACGGCCCGAAGCGGCCCTCCGCTTCCTCCGGCGGTTCTGGACGCTGGACTCCGAACGCGAGAACCGGTACGGGCACCGCTTCCTGGCTCCGGCGACGGTGCGTCTGGCGCTTGAGCTGAACCAGCCGAACACCGCGCGCGAGACTGCCGAGGCTGCGGAGCAGGCTGCTGCGCTGGCCGGCGGCGTGCCGAGCGTCGAGGCCGCCGCGCTGCGTTGTCGCGGGCTCATCGACAACAACGCCGAGAAGCTGCTCGCAGCTGTCGAGTTGGCACTGAAGAGCGGGCGCGTCCTGGACCACGCCGGCACCTGCGAGGACGCTGCGGCCGTGCTCGGCGCGGTTGGAGCCCGCGCGCAAGGACGCGGGCTGCTGGAAGAAGCGCTCGAACGCTACGAGGCGATCGGCGCCGACTGGTACGCATCGCGCGCCCGCGGGCGGCTCCGTGTCCTCGGGGGTCGCCGAGGAGCCCGCGGCAGCCGGCGGCGGGGCCTCACCGGGTGGGAGAGCCTGACCAAGAGCGAGCGCGCCGTGGTCGAACTCGTGGCCGAGGGGCTGACCAACCGGGAGGTGGGAAAGCGGCTGTTCATATCACCACATACGGTCAACAGTCACCTGCGCCGCTCGTTCCAGAAGCTTGGCGTGTCCACGCGGGCCGCGCTGGCCGCCAAGGTGAGCCAGGCAGCCAAAGATCACGCATTCGAGTGATGTCTCGGCGGGAGCGCCGCTGCAAGCTGCGACTGCGACTGCGACTGCGACTGCGACTGCGCCGAGCCATCCAACCAAAGGAGATCGCATGCCTAGCGTGGCCTTTGCTGCACCGCTGCTTCCCGGAAAAAGCGAGCAGGATCGCAATGACATCGGGTCGTGTACACCCGGCGGCGAGCGTCAGGCCGCCTACGAGGCCTCGCGGGCGCGACACGGCATCACCCGAGAGGCCGTCTGGATCCAGCCGACTCCAGCCGGCGACCTTGCCGTCGTGTACATCGAAGCCGATGACCTCCAGGCGGCATTCGCGGGACTGGGCTCCTCGCAGGATCCCTTCGACGTCTGGTTCCGCGAGCAGGTGCGCGACGTTCACGGGATCAACCTCGAGGACGGCTTCCCGCCCCCCGAGCAGATCCTCGACTTCCGCGCCGCAGTCGAGGCTCTGAGTTAGTGTCAGCCGAGCGGCGTCGCGCAAGCGGCGCCACTCGGCTAACGGCCTCGGCCGGCCTCCGGGCCGCATGGAGGCGGCGGTGCCCCCATCCTGCCTTACCGCGAACACGCGGGGGCACGGAAGCGGGTCTCTGCCCGCGCGGGGCGGTAGTCACGGAATTCGCCAACAGCAGGGCCGCGCGAACGCAAGCAGCGAGCGGCTCTGCTGCAAGCACGACCCCTCACAAAGCCGTCACCATCTGCTCCCGCGCGTCATCGGCCCACGATACGACCGACCGCCGGCGTCGACATTGCGGCGCGACCGGCGCGGTCAGCCCCGGCGCGCGATCCGCAGGTAGCCGTAGCTGTCGACGACGAAGCACACCCGGCTCGTCGGGCACGAGACGCCGGTGAACACCGCCTCGGGGTCGATCACCGCCGTCGACCAGTGCGGATGCGCGGCGGCCGGGTGGAGGCTCGTCGCCGCGCGCCCGTCGACGTCGACCGCCAGGCACAGCGTGCGGGCGTGGCATGAGACCGCGAGCTCGTCGTCTTTGTCGTGGAGCGCGCGGCGCCAGTGCGGGTGGGCGGTGGCGGGGTCGGTGCTGCTCCAGATGCCTCCCCCGGGGCCGCCCGCGGGGCTGTTGAAGTTGATGCCGCCGGCCGCGGCGACGCACAGCCCCGAGGATGGGCACGAGATCGCGTCGAGGCCGACGGGAACCGCCGTGCTGACGTAATGGGCACTGCCGCCTGGGGTGAAGGCGCCGATCTGCCCGTTGGCGTCGATCACGCCGCAGAAGGCGATGGTTGGGCACGAGGCGTCGATCAGGCCGGCGCCCGGCCCGTCGGGGCCGTGGTGCAACCAGGCTTGGAACCCGCCGAAGGGGTTGGTCGCGGTGAGGACGTCGCCGGGGTTCTCGTCGCCGGTAATGCAGAAGTGGGCCGAGACGCAGGACACGCCCATCAGGCCAGTCGGCGGCCCGTTGCCCCCGGCCTCGCCGTACTCGATCTGATGCGCGCGCCACGCGGGGACGCGCCCCGTCGGGTTGGTGGAGATGATCACGTCGCCGTAGCTGTCGGTGACCAGGCAGAACGACCGCGACGGGCAGCTGATCGCCTGCGGTGTGCCGACGTGGTCGACGGCCGCTCTGCGCCACGAGTCGGGGATCTCGGGCGTGTGGGTGCTGAGCACGTTCCCGTCGGCGTCGATCGCGACGCACAGCCGCAGCGACGGGCAGGACAGGCCGCTCAGTCCGGTGCCGATGTCGCTCGGCGGCGGGGAGATCTGCCAGCTCCCGGGCACGGTAGGGGCGGTGGAGCGCGGGAGGTTCGGGGAGCCGTCGACGGCGAGGCAGAGCGTGTCGGTCGCGCAGGCGACGCCGAAGGTGGAGGCCCCTCCCTCGTACGACACCGCGGTGGCATCGCTTCCGACCTCGGTCCACGCCGGCGATGGCGCGCTCGCTGCGGCGGTGGCGAACAGAACCCCCCGGGCATCGATCGCCGTGCACACGCCCGAGACACGGCAGGCGATCGCGGCGAGCGAGGAGCCGCGATCGATCCGCTCGGCGCTCCACGTGGCCGCCGGGTTGCTCGGATCGGTGCTGGTGAGCACGTCGCCGTTGGCGTCGCCGGCCACGCACAGCGTCGTCGTCGGACAGGCGATGGCCGTGATGTCGGGCGGTCCGCTGCCGGTGGCGGCGACGACGTGCTGGGCTACGTAGGTGGCGCCGCCGCCCGTCGGATCGGTGCTCGTAAACACCAGCCCGCCGCCGGCGACGATGGCGCAGAACGTCGCGCTCGCGCACGCCACGCCCGACTGGGAGCTGTTGCTTCCGGGCACCGCCGAGCTCGTCCAGGCATGGCTGCCGCCGGCGGGATCAGACGTCGTGTACACGTCGGCGGAATCGTAGGAGGGCACCACGCACAGGCCGGCGGTCGGGCACGCGATGCCCGAGCCGGTGCCGTCGGCCGGCAGAACCCCGGACTGCCACGCGCCGGGGCCCCCTGTCGGGTCGCTGGTGCTGTAGATGTCGCCGGTGCCGTCAATGCCGACGCACAACGTCACCGCGGGGCAGGACAGGCTCTGGATGCTGTTAGCGGTGGTGAACGATCGCCAGGCCGTGAGGCAGGTCACCGTCCACGGCGCCGAGCCGCCGGGGTCGGTCGTCGTGGCCAGCCCACCGCCCACGTCCGCGGCGATGCACAGGGTCGCCGACGGGCACGACACCGCGCCGAACCGCTCACCGCCTGGCCCGGCACCCAGACCGCCGTGCGCCCTGTCGCTCGGACCCGTTGGATCACCCGCCGATTATCCCCTGGGCGCAGGGGCCGCGACGGTCCGAGGGGCAGCTATCGACCGACTTGACGGCCCGAAGCAGAACCGGCCCGAAGCCCGCGTCTCATCAGGTGTGCGTCTGGCACGGGCATTAGCCGCGACCAGCGCAGTGCAAACACCCGCCCGCAAAGGGGGTAGCCTCGGCGCCCGTCCGGGGCCTGCTCCGCTCTGTCGCGACCCCGCGGCCACGGGACGCCGCCCTAGGCGCCACGCCGGGCGGATTCCTTTCGCATTACGGGCGTCAGCGGCGGCGCGACCGCATCGCCACGAATCCGATCCTCCGCGAGCGTCCCGCGGCCGGCCAGCGCGGTACCCGCGGAATCATGGAAGCACGACGGCGCTGTGGCCGCGGGCGCGGTCCTGCTGGTCGCCAAACTCGGGTCTAGCGCGGACCTCGGACCGGGGCTAATACGAGCTCGGTAGCCGGGGACCAACCGCCTCGCAGCGCCGCCGCCTGCACGCGGAAGCAGAAGCGCGGGTCGAGACGGATCTCGGGGCCGGCCGAGCGAGTCGTGCCCATGCACAGCTCGGGCACGATCGGATTCCGGCGTAGTTCCGCTCGCGGTCCAATGCAGTCGTCGCGCGATGCGCGGATTGGCGTCTCGGCACTGCTGCTTCGGAGTGAGAGGGCAGTCCCTTGACCGCCGCGCAGGAGGCCTCGCGTCTCGTCCAAGGAGGAACGGGCCTAGGCGCCGTCAGGACTGCCGCTCCCAGCGGGGAATGCGAGAGTGAGGCCGCGCCGGGCGCGCGGACGCGCGGGTTTCGTTCGTTTTCACGTTCGGAGTATCACGGACACAGCACCAACCAACGCTGATGTCGCCGTCGACCACGGCCGTGCGACACGTCGCTGTCAGCCACGCCTCTCATGCGTTGGCCCTGCGGCCGAAACCGGCTGGCGGACGCGTCGATCACCCCGCGCTCAAGGGCCCAGCGTCGAGCCGGCACACGCGGGCCTTCGGGTCGCGGTGTCAGCGACGCCGGAACCAGCGGCGTTCCCGACGGCGTCGAGGTGGTTCGAGCACTGGGTCTGCCCGTCGAGGTGATTCAAGCCCTGGGACTATCCGGCGTCGAGGCAGCGGCTGGAGCACGAACGGGTTGATCCGCAGGCGGGTGCCGCAGGCGAGCCGGGGGCAGGCCGTGTCGGTGCCCAGGCGATCGTGGTCGACCGCAAAGGCCTCGCCGCAGGCGGGGCAGCGCACCGTCAGCTCGTGGCCGTCGCCGGCGGCGGTGACCACGAGCGGCCCGAGGGCGACGCCGACGACGTGAGCAAGATGCATACCCCCACCAGAGTCGCCGCAGACCACCATGGATGCGAAGGGGTGGACGGACACCGCCATCGCCGCCTCGGGCAACACCAGCGTCACCAGCTCGCTGCCGGTGGCTGGACCGCAACCGCCGACGACATCCTGACCAAGGTACGCCGCGGACGCGTCGCCCTCAACCAACTAGCAACACAAAACTGAGACACCGCACTAGTTGGCTATCTGCTTCGCTCCCCGACGCGTGCTTGGCGGGCGTGTGGCCCCCAAAGCTCAGCACCCGCCGCCGCTGCCCGGAGAACGAGTGGCTGGCCTCTGCGCCGCCCGTAGAGCGCGGCGGAGGCTCGTCGCTCGCGCTGACGGTCTCAATGAGCGCCTTGGGGGGACCGAAGTGGATACCCAGCTGCCGCTAAAGCGTCACGGCGCTCGTCGGCCTGACGCTGCTCCGTCTCGCCGAATGCGGCCACGAGATCGGCGCGGGTTGCGTGGCTGGACCTGGTGCAAACAGCCGCGACGGCTGCCGATCAAGCGACTCGCTTTTGACGCCGGTCAAGGGCCTCAGCATCCCTCACGGCGCGGCTCCGCAGCCGACCACAAGCGAGGTCTCGCAGTGCCAGAGGTGCGCGGCGCTAGAGGCGCAATCGGCGGGCAGCACCGCTGCTCGAGGTGGGGATCGACACCTCTGCGGCACTCACCCTTAAGCAACCGGGGAAGGCGATCCTCGATCTTGCGGTCACACGAGACGTACCGGACCAAGGAACCCATGTCTTACCGGATATCTGGCCGTGCAGCACCGAAAGAAAGTGTGATTTTTGCATGAAGTTCTTGAATGGCGAGACCGGGACTTGAACCCGGGACACCACGATTTTCAGTAGTGTGGTCCTTGGTGCCGAAAACCGCCGATTTGCTGGGGGAATCCGATTAGTCTTTTGCTGGTCACTGGCCCACGGAAGTCCAGACTTTGCGGATCTTTCAGGTCTTTTCGGGCCCGTAAATCGACTCTCTGGCCCAATTGATCCGTCAACAACTCCTCCCGTGCTCACCGGCATGAAGCGATCCGCGGTGACTCGGTTGCCGCGGTGCCGTCGTTGTGAACGTGTGGGCTGCACGGTACGAAGAAGGTAGACGGGCTAGAGGACGGTTTCGCGGTCGGCTGCGCTGCCGGTCGACTGCTGGGTCGGCTCTCCAAGGAACTCCTCGAGCAAGCTTCGGATGCTCGGGTCGATACTCCGGCCGCTCTGCTGGGTGTAGATCTCGAGGGTCGTCTGCCATTTGAGGTGCCCGACCTGGCTCTGGACGAAGGGCAGGTCTTTGCCCGCCTGGAAGGACAACGTGATGAAGGTCCTGCGGAAGGTGTGCGGCGTGATATCTGCAGGCATAGGCGCGAGTCCTTCGGCGTCGCGGGTTTCGTTCGCGACGTCGGCGAGATGCTTGAGCCTGCGGCCGAGGTTGAAACGGTCGCCGCCGCCGCCGCCTCGGACGGTGAATACGAGCTCGCTAGGCGGCGGCGGGTGTGGGAGGGACGCGCGGTATAGGGCGAGTTCTTCGCGCACGAACGGCGAGAGGTAGATCTCGCGGATGCCGGCCTCGGTTTTTGAATCGGCGATGACCAGCCGACCGTGGGTGTGGTCGACTCGCCCCCACACGAGGGTCGTCAGTTCCGACGCGCGTACTCCGGTCAGCGCGAGCACGACGATCATCGCTCGGCGTCTCCGTGGCGCCCTGCGGTTTGGCCTAACGCGGGATAGGTAGATCGCGGTCGCCTCTGCGCAGCCAAGGTCGTCGGCGACCTGCGACCAGGTCAGTCCTTGGGCGCGCAGCTCTCGTGCCCTGTCCGCACGCACCAGGCTTCGTGGCGTCACTCCTGCGTCGACGGTGTCGGCCGCCTGGATCAGGCTCAGTACCTCGTCTGCTTCCAGATGTCGCCGCGGCGAGCCGCCGCGCTTCTTCATGCGCAACCCAGTGCGACCTTTGACTGGATTGCGCTGGACCGCGTAGTGCTCGCTCTCGACTGCTCGTTCGAGAATCTGCCCGAGTAGACGCAAGGCCTCGTTGATCGTCGACGCTCCAAAGGGTCTGATCGCCTCGCCGCGGCGATCAAGCAATGTGACGCCGTTCTCCTTGGCGACCTGAAGCCGGTCAGCCTCCTGCCGGAGGCGGTCGCGCCAGCGCCGCACGGCCTCATGTGTGATCTCGGTCAACCGCTGATCTTTGAACTCGGGAAGCAGGTAGCGGCTGAGAATGTGCGAGTAGTTGCGTACCGTGCTCGGTGCCGCGCCGACTGTCTGACGGTCGATCCAGAAGGTCGCGAACTCGTGAAATACCGGGTCGGCCTCCTCGGGATCGGGGTCCTCCACTGGAGGTCGCCAGACACCCGCTTTGATCTCTCTGAGCGTCTGTTGAAGGCTCCGCTCGGCGAGCGGCCGGTTCCATCCTTCGAGCTCGCTGCCCAGGCGAATGTTGACTCTGCGCCCACTAAGGCGTACGCGGAGCGTGTAGGTCAACACGCCCGTTGGACTGCGGTACTCCCTGATCTGTCCGCGCGGCTTTTGCCCTTGCCCGGCCATCCGTCATCGCCCTCCTTCCGACGTGCGACGTGGGTCGCACGGTGGTTCAGCCATCGTAGACCGGGTGAAGATTTCTCGGGCGCTTTCGCCGCGGTCCGTCCGCCCTGCCGGACGCCTCTTTGTCATCGTCCCGATCGGGCGCCGCGAGGGGTCTCAGCATTGAGGCCACGCGCTCGGAGTCGAACCTTAGGGGTGCCCGTTGACCGGTCCCAAGCTTGCACCCTCCGAGCCGTCCCGCGTTCTCGTACACCCAGGCGCGGCTGACCTGAAACGTGGCACAGATGTCTTCTACTGTCAGCATTGGCTTGGCCGGAGGCTTCACGGCGGCAAGCCGAATCGCCACGCGGTCAGCAAGGCGCTCCAGCTGTTCCTCGGTCAAGCTGAGGTGGTTATCGGCCTCCACTGGACCTCGCGATCCGCACGGCGAGAGCATGGTGAGCGCGTGCCGGTAGCCCGTCCATCTCTAGTGCAAGCGTCATCGGAGACGTGCCGCCTGTGGTGCGTTTGCCGTGTGGACGGCCACGAGCTGCGCGTGCAGGTCCTCGTGGGCGAGGCTTGCGTGCTCGAGCAGCCAGTCGGTGAGGTCGTATCCGTCGTCGCGCAGCGGCGCGAGCTCAACGATGCGCGGATGGGCATGGTTGGCGAGGTTGGCGCTGATTCGGCGGGCGGCCGCGCGGCCTTGGGTGTCGGCGTCCATGACGATCGTGACGTGGCGGCCGGCGAGGAGGTCCCCCCAGGTTGACCGCCACGCGTGGTCGCCGGGCACCGCGATAGCTGGTAGTCCGCGGGACCGGGCGGCGATCATGTCCGGGGGCCCTTCAACGAGCAGGATCTGCTCGGAGGTCTCGGCCGTTGGGTGGGGGATCAGCCCGACCCGGCTGCCGAGCTCGGCGAGCATCTTGGGACGGCCGGCGGGCTTGTAACGCAGCAGTCCTCGCAGTTCGCCTTGGGCGTCGCGGATCGGGATTGTGATCCGGCCGCGGTCGAGCCCTAGCTCGAGGGCGCGGATCGTCTCGTAGCGCCATCCGCGTTCGCGGGCGAGTTTCGCGAGCAGAGACGGGCGGCGGGACAGAGCAGTCTGCCAGCGAGCGATGTCCTGCTCGGTCACGTCCAGCGCGGGACGTTCGTCGAGGCCTTCACGCGCTCGCGTGCGCGCGCTCGAGCGCGCGCTGGCCTGCGACGGGCGGGCGGATGCGTTGAGCAGTTCGCGGGCGGTTTGTAGTCGGGTGCGGCGTTCGGTGAGTCCGTAGGCGATCATCAGGTCGATCGCGGCCCGTGGGGTATAGCCTTGCGCCATGCGGCGTCGTACGCCCCGCCCTCGGCCCCGCATGCGTGGCACTTCCACGCACCGCTCACCAGGTTGACCGAGCACGAGGGGTCGCGGTCTTCGCGGCGATGCGCGCCTGGATCGGCGAAGCACCGCACGGACGCCTCGAAGCACGGGCGTTCGGGGAGATGGATACCGAGCCTCTGATAGAAGCCGCGGATGTCGGCTCCGGGAAGGGTGAGCGTGGCCATCACATCGCCCTTCCGGTCTCAGCGAGTCGCGCTGTGATGTCGGCTGCGATCGCCCGGGCTTCGTCGCGGGTAAGCGTCAGAACGAGCGGGCCGTCGTAGAGCGTCAGCTCGACCGCGACCCCGTCGGGCGCTTCCCGTAGCGCTGAGGGTCCTACCGTGACGGTGACGCCCCGGCTGCCGATCGTTGTGAGCGCGATCGTCATGGTTCGACCTCGTGGCAGTCGGCGGGGACCTTGTCGGCGCCGAGCTTGTCGCTCGCTTCGGCCCAGTCGGGCGTGCGCATCACAATCCACGCAAACTCGCCGCCGAGCAGCGGGATCTCGTGTTGTGCGCGCGAGGAACATTGGCAGAGCTGGCGCAGGCTGAGCTCTCCTCGCCACATCGCGGCGATTCGCTCGTCGCGGGTCATTGCCCACAGCGCGCTGAACGCGTCGCACACGTCGGGGCGCTGGTGGCCGCCTGACGGCATTTGAGTCGACGCGCCGACTGTGTTGGTGAGGGTCGTGGTACTCATGCGCCGAGCCTCCGGCGGACCGCGTCGAGGGTCGGGCAGACCCATCGGCCAGCGCTGCATCCGGACCCCAGCGCGCGTAGCTCCTCGACCGTGCTGGCGGGCGTGATCGGGCAACGGCAGTCCTCGGCGCGCGGGCGGGCGAGCTCGTCGCGGATCACGTCGCCTCGCCGGCGCGCGGTCGCCTTGGCGTTGGCGGCGCGGGCTCGTTCGATCGCCTTGAGGCGTTCGCGGGCGGAGCGCTCCTCGTTCTTGGGGGTGGTGGACGTGGTCATGGCGTCACCCGCCGGTAGTCGAGTCCCGCGAGGTGGTCGGTGGTCTCGAGGTAGCTGGGCGGCTTGAGGCGCGCGTCTCGGACGGGTTGCATCAGCACGCGGTCGTTGTCGAGGACGCGGATGACTTCGACGAGGCGGTGGTGGTGGGCCTGGTCGATCCAGAGGCTGCCGCGCAGCCCGGGGTTGGTGGTAGAAGTGTGGGGTTGCATGTCGCTCTCCTGTGGAGGGCGGCTCGGTGGCGGGACGCCCCTTGCCCGGGCGTCCCGCCTAGCCGCCTTTGTTTACGCGGCCGCCTCGACGGCCTCGGGCTCTTGGTCCTCGCTGGGCTTGCGGTCGAGGAACTCGACGCTGTTGGCGATGACCTCGAGCTTCTGGCGGCGTGAGCCGTCTTCGGCCTGCCATTCGGAGTGCTGCAGGCGACCCTCGATCGCGACGCGGCGGCCCTTGGCGAGGTACTGGTTGCAGACCTGCGCCTGGTTGTTGAAGACGGTGACGTCGACGAAGTCGGCGCCGCGGTCCTCGCCGTCCTTGCTGCGCGGGCGCTGTACGGCGAGCCGCAGTCGTCCGACTTGGGTTCCCGAGCGGTCGTGGAGCTCGGGGGCTGCTGTGAGGCGGCCGATGAGGATTACGCGGTTGAGCATTTGGTGGTCCCTCCTTGTGGGGATCGGGTGGTTGACGTAGTCCGGTAGCGCCGGCCGGGCGGCCGAGCGGAACCGAACGCTCTGCTGAGGGGAAGGGAGCGTGCGACCTTGAAGCGAGCAGGCTGCCAGCCGGTGCAAAATCCGGCGAAGACAACCGGCACCCGCTCTCCGCAAGGAGCGAGGGGCCATTGGCCTGCGTCAGCCCGTTCCGGTCAGCTCGTTGGCCTGTGTGCGCGTGCGGCGTGAAGTCCACTTCGACGGCTGCAGCCAAGATCGTCAGCGCGAGCGCGGCTAGTGCGTAGACGGCGAGGACGCGGTGATTGCCGCCGTCACGGGCGGTGAGCCAGGCCGCGCCGGCTATGCCAAGGGCGGTCCATTCGAGGGGGAGCTGCGGCACGTATGGCAGCAGCCGGTCGCCCCAGCGGCCGAGAGCGAGCCCCACCGCGAGCGTGTTCTCGGCGATCAGCGCGGCGATCAGCAGGTCGCCGAGGCGGCGGGTCATCCGCCCGCCTGGCCAGCGGAACACGGTCAGCAGGAACGGGGCGGCGAGCACCCGCAGGTTGTTCGCGATCACGCTCGCGAGCTCGCCGAGCGTTCCGTGCAGCGTCGGGTGCGGATGGGTGCTCGGCGCGAGCGCGGGCGCGAGCCGTGCCAGCAGGACACCGAACGCGGTGAGCAGCCACACGCACGCGGCGGCGGCGGCGAGGCGACGGGCGTGCTCGCGGGCTGGCATCCGCGCCAAGCGGACGCGCTCTCCTGGCGCAACCGTGCCGGTGAACGCGAGTGAGCTTAGACCTGGGGGAGCCATTCCGAGACCGTCCAGCCGCCGTTCTTGAGCTGCGCGAGCTCGGCGAGGGTGACGTGGTAGGAGGCTTGGAGGCCGTCGTATTGGCTGTCGCCGCCGGTCTGCTCGCGCGTGACCACAACCCACTGCGTGCGGTTGGTGCGGCTGGGGGCGATGCTGATGATCTGCCCGCTGTTGTAGACGCGGCTCTGCGCGATCGTGCTGTCGCCGACGGCGGCCGCGGCTGCCTGCTGCTCTGAGAGGCGAGCGGGCCCGACGCTCAGCGCCGCGAGCTCGCGCTCATGAGCCGCGAGCGTCCGCCACGTCCAGTTCATGTACAGCGTCGCGAACTGCGTGATCGCGCCCGCGGGTGTGCTCCGCACGCTCGCGGGCGCCTGGCTTGCCGGAGCTGGCGGCGGGGGAGCGGGTGGCTCGCCGGGGTTCTGCGCCGAGTTGGCGGCAGGCGAGCTCGCCGTGCTGGTCGACGTCGCTGTCGATGTCGACGTCGACGTGGCGGCGGTGGTGGTGTGCTGGTAGGGGTTTGAGATTCCGCAGCCGGCGATCGCCGCGGCGGCGGCGGTCATGGTGAGCGTGTGCGCGAGCTTGTGCATGAGATCAATCGGTTCTTCAGAGGCCGGGTGGGTGCCGGACGCTCCACGTCGCCCACGAAGGGACGGTCGGGAAGACCCGCCAGCGCGGACCTGCCTGGCCGGCGTTCGGTCCGGTATCGGTGCCGTTGTAGGAGGTGTCGAACCTCAGCCCGGCGACGTACATGAACGCGTGGCCGTTGTCGGCGTAGACGGTCACGTACCGCCCGGGGCCGGGCAGCCCCCAGTTCGCCAGCTCGCCTGACACGAGCGCGTTCGGGCCGAGCACGCCGCCGGCGTGCAGGACGTAGGAGACGGAGCTCGAGCAGTCGTAGGCGGGCTGGAGGGTGTCGAGCGAGCAGCAGTGAGCGCCGCCGTAGATGTACGGCTTGCCGTACAGGCGGTTGCCGGCGCCGACCATCGCCCTGACCGCGGCGGGCGCGGATTGGCCGGCAGCGGCGAGCCCGGATGGCAGGATCTTCGTCTGCGTGCCGGGGACGAGCGGTAGCGGGATCCCGCTACCGCTGATGGCGGCCGCGCACCCGGGATCGATGCTGCTCGCCCCTGGCGCTTGAGTGCTGGAGGGGAGCTGTCCGAGTGTCGCGCCGGCGCCGGTCGGCGGGGCGAGCTCGATGTCGACCGGGTTCTTTGAGACGCCGAGCGGGCCGGCTGACTGCCACCAGACGTCGAGGCGGTACGGCTGGCCGTTGGCGATCAGTTGGCCGGGGCCTTGGCCGTAGCCGACGTCGCGCTTGTAGAGGATCTTCTGCACGCCGTTGTTCGCGACGCGCAGCCCGGTCAGATACGGGAGGTTTGAGAGCGCGTTCGCGTCGGCGAACGTGAAGCTGGCGCCGTTCGCAGGGTTGTGGTCGAGGACTGACAGTTCGGCGAAGCTGTCGGGGTGCGCGGGGAGGTAGGACTGGCCGGGGACGCCGATCGACCCGTAGTCCCCGCTCGTGGGATCGGTTGGGCCGCCGTACATCGTCGCGCCGACCCGGTACCACCGGGCTGGCTGGAGGCGCAGCGGCTGGGCGTACATGCCGGCCGCGACGGGCCCGCCGCCCGCTGGGGTGTCAACCGTTCCGGGCGTTGCTGCGGTGACGCACGGCGGGTTGCCGGCACCGGCGAGCAGCACCACCGGGAGCGCGCACAGCATCAAGCCGCCCAGACCGGCGAGCCACGGGACCTTTGAGCGCCTCCGTTGCGGTGGTCCGCCGAGCGCGACCAGCGGGAGCGGAACGGTCGATGGTCGAGTGATGACGAGCTGTTGCATCACGCCGTGGAAAAACGGTCGCGGTGGGTGTCGTGCCATTCGGGGGTGCAGAGCAGCCGCTGTGCCTTCCACGGGTCCCCGTCGGCGTCTTTGAGTGCTTGGGCGCGGCGTGGCTGGTCGTGCTCGGGGTCGCTCGAGCAGACCCAGTACT
>CALAQT010000166.1 GCA_937888775.1 uncultured Actinomycetes bacterium
CGTTGTCGACGGCGGGCTGCGCGTCAAGCAGGTCCGCGTCGACGACGGCGTCAACTTAGACCAAGCTGGCGCATACGCGACAGCTGGCTGCGCCAGCACAACGGCCGTATCCGACCTGGAGCGAGCGACGCGAACTGGCTTACCAGTTCGTAGGAGTATCGCCCAATGCCCGTAACGGCTTGGCCTTGACGTGCGTCGAACAGAACACTCGGCGGGTGCACCCGCACAGGGTAACGCGTTCTGCTACCGCCCGATCGCTGACCCACTACGAGGGCAGCGATCGAGGCGCATCTCATCGAGGCATCGCTCAAGCCTCGAGAGGGTGCCGCCTGGTTCATAACAGCCGTCCGCTATCGGGGGAACAAGCTGACTCGTGGATCGATGTGTCGCGTCTGTACGGTCCGGGCTGACCGCTGCGCGTCACGCCGGGATGCATCCACAGTAGTCGGGACCAGGCGCTCAAATCGTGAAGCCTCATCTGCGGCCTCGCCCAACGTCAACTCTTCGTAGCACTGAAAGCACGAGAAGCCGGTGCCATTGATACATCTGCCGGCGGGCCACGAAACCCGCAGAGAGCGCGGTTAGATTATGGGGGGCGGCGGGTTTGGACGTCCTGCGGCCGCACCCTCGAAGCCGGAGCCTCACAAGGATGAGTTGCTGTCACCCTTGGCTCGGTCACGTTGCCATGCGCGACTCACAGATCACGAGCCGCGCTAATCACTTTGCCCGCGGCGGCCACGCGCATCTTGATGCCGTCAAACTCCTCCGCGATGCCACGCGCGCGCCGACCCAGCTCATCCAAAGGCAGCGACCTCAGCATCTCCGCAACCGCGTCGGCAAACTGCGCTGCTGGCTGCACCAACTCGGGACTGATCCTCCGGACCAGCTCTGCCGCACCCACCTCGGGAGTACAGAATGGCACGGCGCCAGCCGCCATCGCCTCCAGCACGACGTAACCGAACCCGTCGGTTGCAGACGGAAGCACCAGGGCGTGGGCACGAGCCAGGAGCTTTGGCACATCACAGTGCCCTTGGAAGGTCGCCGTTTGCGCCAGCCTTCGCGACCACGGGCACACAGGCCCGCCCACGGTCGCGAGGACCGCATCCCCCGAGATCCGCCGCTCCAGCTCGACAAGAATATCCAGACCTTTCCAAAGCGAAAACGTCCCGACAAACGCGACCGTCAGCTCGTCGGCCTTTCTTCCCGGGCTAAAGCGCTTAAGATCGACACCGGGAGAAGCGACTATGACACGGCCACGCACCATCTCATCGCCTCGAAGCTCGCTGGCGACGGCCTCGCACTCCGCACGTAGGACGTCGGCGAGCCGGAGCTCTCGCTCGAGCGCGCCGACATCGAATCGTGTCACGAAACCCCTGCCTCCGCCCGCTCGCCGCCGGGCGGCCGCAATGCTCTCTAGCGCCACCCGAGGATGATGACTGGCGGCGTGCAGAACCCGCACCTGGCGCCTCGTCGCATGTCGAGGAAGGTAGCCCGGAATTGCGTATGCCAGGCTCCAGTCACTATCTATGCGGGACCTCAAAACACGACGATCGACCACGCGACTGAGCGTCGCCAAACGGCGTCCTGCACGCGTACGTAATAGGCGCTGAGCAGAAGTTGCCCTTCCGTCAAAATCTAAATATCGGACAACCAGCCCGTGAGCCTCTAGTCCGGCTGCCATCTGGCCAGCGGCGGCGCCCAACCCGCCCACACCGTTGGGCGCTGGCGCAACAACGATCGCGGTACCCACTTCCATCACCGCGCGCGCCGCAGCCAGAGAGAGCCGCCGTCGTACGAGCGCTCACCGCCGTGCAGCTTGGCTCGCAGCATACTTCGATGAGTACGAGCGAGCCAGTGGTTCGCCAAAAGCACGTCGAAGTCCTGGCTGCCGCCAAGCAGCGCTTGCACGAGATACTGTTCGCCCCAGAAGTACGCTCGCTCATAGAGGAATGGTCGTGGGTACTCCCAGGGCAAAAAGATATCGTGCAAGTGCACCACGACGCCGGGAGCGAGCCGAGGCAGCACTTCGAGTAGAAGGTAATTGACTTCACTACCGGCCTTTACCGTATGCGTGGTATCGATAAACAGTATGTCATTCTGGCGCAAGCTAAACAACGTGTCAGGTGGGATCGCTTGCGCAGGAAGGTCAGCGAGCTTGGAGAGTCCTGTTACGGATTCTCGCAGGTACGGCGCGGGAAAGGGATCGAATGACTCGAACCGACACGGATGCCCGTCAGCCCAATTGAGCGCCACCGCTGATGCAGTGACGAGGGTCGAGGAGCCAGAGCCGACCTCGACTACTCTGGCCGGCCGCAGCGCACGAACCATCGCGAACAGCACCAAGGGATCTAACCCTTCAAAGCTCCCGTTCGGAAGCGTAAAACTCGCAGATCTGACGCGTGCCGCCGCTGGGCTGTCGAATTCAGCAATGTGCGGCAGGAGATCCTCAAAGAAGCCCAACTGACCCTCCGCATTCCAAGACACACCTGGTAAGGAACTGGCACGAGAGAAGAAATCGGCAGGCAGCGCTCTCAAGTCCGGCAGCGGACTGTAGAAATCCCGATAAACAAGGTCGAAATTCATCTGGCGGGCGACCCGCCGAACCACACTTAGCGCGGCCATGCGCGTAGCGTTCTGAACGCGCCTCATAATCCCGGCTTATGCGAGTTGCCCTTCACCATCTTGGGCATCGCGCCGATCCGATGAAGCGCGGCACGCGCGAGGCGCAATCCCCATCGGACGTCGGCCATAGTGGGCAGAAGCAACGTAGATAAGGAACACTCAAAGCGGCGACGAGCAAACGCAAGTTGGATGGTAAAATTAGCAGAATATGCCACCAGGCTCACCAGAGCCGCACCGACGCCGCCAAGGAGAGGCAGCAGCAGCACGAGGCCGGGTACGGTAACTGCAAGGGTGGCATACTCGCCGATACTGGGGATCGAGGGCGCCCCATCGGCGACAAGGGATCCTCCAAGGACCTCCGTGCCGGAAAGGGGAACGGCAGCGAGCAGCAATATAGCTGCCATAGGAACGGCCCCGCCAAAGTCCGGGCCGAACGCGAGGGGGATCAGGACGACGGCGATCCCGGCCATGACCAGGTTCGCGAGGACTACGATTGAGAGGCACACTCGCAAGGCGTCACCAACCAGGTGGCGTTCTCCAGCGGCCACCCTAACAAGAAGCGGGGGTGCGACTGCGCTGCTCACCACGTTAGGCACGAGGGAGAATGTGACCGCAACGGCGTAAAGCCCCAGCTGGCTCGAAGATGCTAGGCCGGTCATTAGGAGCTGATCCAGGCGCCCGTTGGCTAGCGATGCTATGAATGAGGCCCAGGACTTCAGCCCGAACGGAACTCCGGCACGGATCAATTCACGGCGCACACGCAATGGCCGCCAGTGCCTGAGCGGGATCAGCGCAGGGAGGATCGACGCGATCCCAGCCACGATGGCGACCAAGGCAAGGCGGCTGACGGTCACCGCATTTAGGAAATACAGGACGATGAGAGCGCCGGCCGGAAGAACAATGGGAATCAGCCGCGACACGGCCATCAGCTTCCAACGCGACAGACCACCAAGGAACGAGGACAACAGGATCCCCACCAGCGAGAGCGGCAGGGTGAGGAAGAAGATCAGGACCCAGTGCGAGACGACCGTTCGTCCGTGGCCGAGCAGCTGAGAGATTGGCAGTCCTAGCGGCGCCAGCACGATCCCGATCAAAAGCATCAACCCTCCGATGGACCCGACTAGGTCGCCTGGCCTCGTACCCCTGGCGACCTCTCGTGTGGCATATGCGGCCAAACCAAACGATGCAATCAACGGGACTATCTGCGCGACCACAAGGATCGCTTGCAGCTGGCCTCGGCCAGCGGGTCCAAGCGCGCGCGCTTGGAGGGGGCCCGTGATGATCCCGAGTGCGAGCACAAAGCCATTGAGCAGCGAAAGGCCGCCAGCGACCGAGGCCGTGGAGGCGCGCGGCTTTGGCGTGGTAGCTGGGGCCATCGAAGAGCTAGTCGTTATAGACGAGACCGTGCGCATGCAAGTCGCGTCTGGTTTGAGCCGCAGCGTGGCGGCGACAATGGTGCAGGGAATCCACCTGCCTCCCTAATTCGTAGCCGGCCTTCGGTCGGAGGCGCGGAGTGCCAGGGCGCCGGTCACAGTCTAGGTTGGTTAGCCCGAACGCCGAGGGCTGTGGTGGGCCCGGAGCGACGACCGAGGCCAACGCGGGACGACTTATCTTGATCTCCGGTAGCGGCACTTGCGTATCTGTTCCGGCAACTCGGCGTGTATCCGTGCGAACTCTGCCGGCTCACCCGAACCCCACTAGGCCGCCGCCGGCTAGCTCGGCCGGACTGCAACCGCCGTGACACTTAGAAATGGCCAACGCAAGGCGTGCGTGACGGGTCGGTCCAAAAGCTGGACCAACCGCAATGGAAGGACGACCAACCAACCGACGCCTGGGGTGATCCGCTGACCCCGGCGCATCAGATTCGTGAGCTTCTGGGACACGTAGCCGCTGATCTCGCCCTGCGCGACGACGCTGAGGCCAGCAGCTTCGAGCATCGCAGTCAGTTGCTCGGAGGAGTATCCCCACCGGACGTGCCCCCCATCCTCGGTCGAGGATAGTGATTCGCAGAACAGCGGGCGGTGCCTTGCAGAAGGCGCGGAGATCAGAAGTTGCCCACCGGGACGCAGAAGACCAGCAAGTAGGCGAACCAGCTCCTGGTCCGCATTTAGATGTTCAATCACTTCGAGGCACAGGATTTGATCGAAGGTCCCGAGCTCATCTCTAAACGTGCTAAGCCGGCGCAAGTCACCGATGCGAAATACGACACGCGTCATTCGAACCGAGTTTGCGCGACGCTGCGCGCGAGCGAGCTCGTCCTCTGCAAAGGACAGCGCGACAACATGGTTACCTTTGCTACCAGCCATGAGAGCAAAACTACCGTTACCAGCGCCTGCGTCAAGCGTACGCACAGGTCCTGGCCGCAGGTGACGGCGCGCGAATATCCAGCGGTCGACCACGCATGGATCTCCGTGGAACATGGTGGCGCGCCAGCCAAGCGCGCGGACTAAGACGTCGCTCATTGCCCGAAGGTATCAGCCTGAGCGCAGCTTACGCCTACTCCGCGAGCGGATCCTCGGGCGAGGGCGCTCAGCGCGCTCCGAGTCTGCGCAGCGATCGTTTCCCACGAGAATGTCCGCTCGTACAACTCACGCCCCCGGCGGGCGAGCGCTTCGCGCTCGTCGTCATCGCGTATTAATCGAACAGCTTCAGCCGCGTACTTCTCGGGATCGTCTATGCTGACAAGAAGCAAGCCTGGATCTAAAAGCTCATCATCTGTTGAGGGTCCATACGTGCTCAGGACCGCGCGCCCCATTTGCAACGACGCCATAAGGGTTGTCTTGTTTGTGATCGCACCCGTTACGTACGGGAGCAGCACCAGATCTGCGCACGACAGATGAGCCGCAACCTGAGCCGTGGTCAAAGGGCCGGGCGTCACCACTTCGACGCCCAACGGAGGGACAACGCGAGGCGGCCGAGCTCCCAGGTTCAGCAAGACGTGCTCCCCGACCGAACCGGCCACCGCGTGCAGGGCCAGATGAAGCATCGACATCGCCCGTGAGGGATGGGCGTTTCCAAAAGTGGCGATGATTGGCAAAGATTGCGGACCACGGAGGCTCGCACGTAGCGCCGCGACATGCGCGATGTCTACGACCTCGTCGAGGTTGGACCCAACCGGAATATGATCGCCGCGGACGTGCCGGCCACCCAAGGCCGCGATCTCGTCCTCGCGCTCGCGGCAAGTGGCGATTGTGAAATCGGTCGCCCCGAGAAGCGCCCAAAGCTGCGCGCGGTGCCAAAGCCCCATTGTCGTCCAGCGCCAGCCCACGAGTGGCATGTATGCCTCATGGACAGTAATGACCATGAGCGCTGCGTTGTGATCCCGTAGTCTGCGCCAGGCGAGAGGTAGCCACGGGGCCATTCCGCGGCGCCCGAATGAGAACGGGTTATACTGCAGCACATAGGCGTCGAAGCCGCTTGGAATTCCCGCCGAGCCTCGTTGCCCTTTGGAATGTTCGCGCCAGCGTCCAGGTGCTATGAGTCGGAAGACCGTAGCACTCATGCTGATGCTGGAGTTCAGCGCCGCTGCTAAACGTGAGCTGTACGAAATGATTGCGTCAGTTTCGCTGTCCTCGGCACCGCAAAGGAGTGCGATACGCAGTGGCTGCATCCGATCAGCGACCCAGGTTTACCGAAGCGCCAATGTCCGACGCAACCGCTGCGGGCGCAGCACCAAGCGTCCGGCCCGCATCTCACCGTACCAATACGCGAATGCGCCGCCCGTGACCCAGATAAACGGCGCCGATGGCGAGTTGGCGGTGACCGCTCCGAACAGCCACGTCGCGAATATAGCGATCCACACGGCGACCAGAGCCATAAGGGGCCGTTGCAGCGCTGGATCGGCGATCCGTCGCAACCTCACGCCAACAGCCGTCATCGCAACAGTGAACCAGAGCATAACGGCTAGCCCCGGAATTCCCGCCTCGATGAGCAGGAAGGTGAACTCGCTCTCGGCGTCGAGCCCACTGCCGCTGCCTTGTGCACCGCCGATGCTGCTGCCGCCCGCCGGCCCGACCGACCCAATGCCCGCTCCAAGCGGGTACCGCGCGATGTACGTCGGGATGGACGCCAGCGTGGCTTGGCGAGCCGTCACCGCGGTACCGAGGAGGCGGGTGGGAGCAATGCTCGAATACCGATTATCGGTATTCGACGCAAAGGCTGAAATGCCAAAGTATCCCGCCACACCCAAGACCGTGGTGAGGGCGAGCACCCCGAGTCCTCGGCGCGACGTGAGTGTCAGCGCTAGAAATGCGACGACTGCAACTAGTCCGCCCACAACGTCGAGTCTGGCTTGCGACGTCACAATACCAAGGGTCGTCAGGATCATCGCAGGCGCGAGTAACAAGCCGAGCTTGACGCTCCGCCGCGCGCCGCTCAGCAACGCAAGTGCACCAGGGACAGCCATCAGGCCCACGAAACCGCCAAAGCCATACGCATTACCGAGCGCCGGTGGCCGCAATTTGATCTGGCCGGTGGTCGTCACGAAAATGCTCGCAGCGCCGGCTCCGGTGCCGTGCACGAGGCTTGCGTAGCCCGGGCCCCATTTGGCCAGTCCGTTTACACCGATAGACGTCTGCACGACCGAGACAACACCGTTGGCCGCTGCGATGACAAGCAGCAACGCAAGGAGTGCGACCAAGCGCCGCTCGCTGCGCAGCACGAAGTATCCAAAAAAGAACAGTGGGACGAATTCAAGGTGTTGACGTAGACCCGTAGCAGCATGCAGGAAGGAGGCGTTGACTGGGTTCGCTAGCTGCATAACGCACACCGCCACCCACGCCAACACCAGCCCGGTGAAAGGCGGCACCGTAAGTCGCGTCTTCCGCAGAATAATGCGGACCGCTGCGCCGAGAACGATCGCGTAGAGCAAGACGTCTCGGCCGAGCGTCGCGAGCGTCGATCCGGAAGACAGCTTCGCGACTCCGTCTAACAGACCGAGGTAGAGGAGCAACACCGCCAGTGTCACGTGGTAGCGCTCGCTAAAGAAGAGCCACAGAGCCAGCGGCGCTAGCAGAACCGGAGCTGCGTCGTGCAGCAGCGCATGACGTGACCCGGATCCAACCACACCCACCCAGACCGCGGCGACAACAGCGAATGTGACAAGCAGGCAGAATTGCGCCGAGATCGGACTACCCGGTCGGCGCGCAGCTAGCGACGTACTCATGGGCTACTGCCCACCCGCGGGCCTGCGACCGGCTAACCTCACGATGGAGTCGTACCGGCCTTCTGCTCGCGCTTACTGGGCTTAGTGCCGCTGTAATATCTGTTGCCGTAGCGACCATAGGAGCCATAGCCCTCGTCATCGAGCTGCTCCCGCCGGTCGTTAGCAATTACGCCGGAGAACGTGACGTCGGGGAGACGTTCGACTAACTCCTTGAAGCGGTCGGCGGCGTGACGCGTGGTCTGACCCAGCCTCGCGACGAGGAGCACGCTGTCGACAACCTCCAGTAGCGGCACGCTGTCGGCTACGGTGAGTACGGGCGGCGTGTCGAGCAGAACGATGTCGTATGCCTCGTAAGCGTCCTCGAGCAGAGTGACCATGCGCTCGGAGGACAATAGTGCTAGCGGGCTATCTAAGCGCTCGCCGTGCGCAAGAACATCAATGGTGCCGCGCATTTCCGGCGTTCCGGCGGGCGACCGGTCCTGTCCGTGACCGTTGCTAGACACGTCGGGTCCATCTGACGCACGCGTAGCAGCGACCACAACCTCCGACAGGGACGCACCCCCACGAAGGATGTGCACCAGACCACGATCGGCCGTAATACCGAAGAGACGCTCCATGCTCGGGCGCCGCAGGTCACCGTCGATTACGAGGACGCGGTCACCAGCCTCAGCGTAGACGAGTGCGAGGTTCCGGGTAACGGTTGACTTACCTTCGTGCGGGAGGGCGCTCGTGACCATAATCGTGCGCGGCGGATCCGGATTCCCAGCGAGCCGCAACATCACCGTCAGGCTGCGGAGTTCTTCGAGGAACTGTGGAGGGACAATCGGCCTCTGCCCCTCAGACAACGGCATCGCATCCGACACGTGGGGTAGGACCGCCAAGATAGGGCGACCAAATATTGATTCGACAGTTCCGACACGTGATAGGCGGCGGTCCAGGAGTTCGATGACGAAGGCGGCGATCAGGCCGAGGAGAAGACCGACTACACCGCCAAAGATCGCATCGCGCTTGGGCTGCGGCGACGAGGGCAGGCCGGGCACCGTAGCCGTGTTGATCTGCTGCGCGCCCGGCGACGGGTTTAGCTCTATCTGCGCATACGTTTCGATTTGCTGCAGCAGGGTCTGGCGCTGCCCAACCGCGGTGGGGTTGTTCTTGTTTTTGGATATGGTCGCGAGCGTGGCCTGGGCCGCACGCTGGTCCCGTACGGCCTCGGCTCGCACCGCCTGTTCGCGCGAATGCAGAAACACAGTGACGTAGGTGTTTGCCAGCCGTGCGGCGAGCACCGGACTGTGGCTCGTCGCGGTTACGCTTATGAAGTCCGATCCGCTCGTTGGACTAGCGATAACCGATCCGGCGGCTGAAACCGGCATGCCGAGCCGTTGCGCAACGGTGTTTGCATCGGCCTGGGAAAGGAGCAGCTGCGCGACGTCAGAGAGCGCCTGGCCCGAAGGCGCCCCCAGCGCTCCGGTACTTGTGATGTCCTGAGTGGGATCGGCAGTTTGCACGTAGAGAGTCGCGGTGGCAACGTATGTCTTCTGCTGACTCGAGGAGATGAGATACGTCGCTACCGTCGCGACCACCACGATCGCGAGAACAACCCATTTCCGCCGCCAAATCGGGCGGAGGTATGCCCGAAGATCTAGGGCTTCTGGATGATTCTCGGGCTCATTCATGCGATTCCGCGGAAACAAGTGGTTTCGAGCGCTGCGGTTACCTCGCCAGACCCATTCGAGGCACCCACCAGCCTCAAGAGATTCAGTATGTCGAACCAGCCGCGTGCTCCGCCGACGCGACTTTAGCGTACGCGTTCCTCGGCGGAGAAACCGACGCGGCACACGCGGCGCCGACGGGCCATGTTGGATCCGTTGATGCCGAGCCTCAAGGGGCGTTTGGTGGTGTGGGGCGTATAGTACAGCGCGACGGATGATTGCGATGCACCGGATCCAGATGGGCTGGAAGAATCGGTTGCGCTGGTCATCTGGGTCGACGGATATCCGCCCCTTGGAGGAGCCGTGCGGCCCCCGGGCGGCGGCGTGAGCGAGCGGCGTTCTTCACTGCCCCTGGCGATGTCGCGCAGCGTCGCTATGAAGCGTTGCGCGCGTACTGCGTGACGGGCCTGTCCTACAGCGCAGTCGTGAGTTGCTCGATCTTCTTCCAAAGGTCAAACCTGCGTCAGGAACAGCATCCGGCCGATGTGCGGATCACTTGGATCGACGTGGTAGCGGTTCCCGCGGTGATCGTCGACTGCGACAACTGGCGTGTGCTGGGCTGCTCGCGCGAGAAATCGATCCCGCCGCCAGTGTGCGCGATGCTCAGGTTGCAACGCAATGGCGACGTAGCGCTTTCTTTATTCAGGACGTCGCTGAGAGCAGCCGCGGATGCTCTAGCGGACGGGCGCAAGCTCCCGAGAGCCTAGCGACATTTGGATCCGTACCCTCTGGCCTCATGACGATGCGCCCACTGAGCCAGCAGGCGTCAGCCGGTAGCTCCTGCCCGTCGATCGTGGCCGCCGCGCTGGCCTGTGCCGATCCCCGCCCTGGTCTGCGTTGGGTCGACATCGGCTGTGGAGCCGGGGAGCTGCTACGAGCGGTGCGAGACCAGTACTCGCCCGCGAAACCTCTTTGGGATCGATCTCCTGCCATGGCTGGACGAGGACCTCAAGCCCGACGTCACGCTGCTCACTGGCCCCGCCGAACAGCGGCTCGCCGAACTCGAGCCCGTCGACCGGGTGTTGCTCGTGGAGATCATGGAGCACCTCTCCGCTCCGTGGGACGTGCTCCGCACGGCGGCGCGTCTCGTTGTTCCCGGTGGCCGGATCGTGATTACCACGCCACACGTCGCCAACCTGCGCCACCGGCTCGAGCTGGCCACGCGCGGCAACCTGACGAGCTTCCGCGCCGCTAACACCCCTCACTTGCAGCCGATCCTGCCTCACGTCACGGAAAGCTCGCTGAAGGAAGCCGGCCTAGGAGGGTTTGGCGAAACGATTGGCGAAACTCGCGAGGCTCGTCGATCGGCCGCGGGGGCCTGGGGTAAGATCGCGCTCGATGCCCCGTTCCAAGCTGCCCCCGCGTGCAGGCCCCAACGCCCGACTGGAATCCGATCCCCCCTCGTGCGGCCCCTGACCTGGTATCCGCGCCGACTCGCCTACAAGGCGTACGAGCTGACCCACCCGCACGAGCCCTGGCTCGCCCAGGGCGCCGTGCGTTTCTTGGACCGCGAGCTACCCCGCGACGGGATCGGCTTGGAGTGGGGAAGCGGGCGTAGCACCGCATGGCTCGGGCAACGCCTCGCTCGCCTGACCAGCGTCGAGTTCGACGAGAGCTGGTATCAGCGGGTGCGTGAGCGCGTCAACGGGAACGTGGACCTGCGATACGTGCCGCTCGAACACGACAGGCGCGAGCCCACGGTTCCGGTCTACGATCCGCCGCCCCGCTACGTGGCGGTTGTCGAGGGACTTGGGCCGCTCGACTTCGCACTCGTGGATGGGCACTACCGCCAAGCCTGCATCCTTGCCGTGTTGCCCGCGCTCAGACCCGGTGCTCTGTTGGCCGTGGACAACACCAACTGGCTCCCCGAAGCCGAGTGGGGAGTGCCCTCGGACTGGCCGCTGGTCCACCGCAGCGCGAACGTCATGACCGAGACCTCGGTGTGGCGAAAGCCGGGTGGCTGAGGGGCGCTGGCTACCATCGAGCGCGAGCTGCCCGACACCGTGAGGCTCCTTGGCGGGTGCGTGTGCTCGCGCGGCCTCGAAGCGCAGGGTGATGCTGCTTCAGCTACGCGGCGAGCGCAACGGCGCGCTCATACGCGAGCCGACAGGCGAGTTTCGCCAAGATCGTCAGGTCGACGTGCAACTTGACGCGCTCCAAGCCACGGACCCGGAGCGGGAGCAACGACCATTCGTGCTTGAGGCGTCCGAACTCGCGCTCGACCGCGCCACGACTGCGGTAGAGCTTGCGCGAACGCTCCGTCTCGCGCGGGATGAGCGGGTGTAGCCGGTCCGCCTTGACCCAGCGGGACGCGGGCTTGCACTCGCCGGTGGGGCAGCGCCACTTCGTAGCCTTGCGCTTGAAGTCCGCTCCCGCGAACGTCCACTCGCCGTGCTCGCAGCAGCGCGGCTTGTGGTCGCCCCTGACGACGGCAGGAGTCTGGCGAAGCGGCGTGATCGGGAAGATGCCGCGATCCATGCACCCATCGTGGAACGGGCTGTTGTCGTAGCCCTTATCCGCGATGGCGTTCCTGACCTTGAACCCGCGCTCGCGGGCAGCGTCGATCAGCCCGAGCGCGAACGTCGTCTCGGCATCCTTGGCCGTTTCGACGGTCCACGCGACGGGAAGGCCGGTCACGGCGCACACGGCAGCGTGGACCTTGTAGCCGTAGAACCAACCCGCCGCCTTTGCGCGTCGAGACAGCGGAGCGGTGGCCCCACGAGGCGTCAGGATCGCTGTAGCGCTCCCGCTCCGGGCCGTTCTTGGATAGGAACCGCTGACCGTTCGCGTAGGCCGGAAGGTCGGAGCCGTCGATAGCCACGTCACGGCCGAACTCAGGTAGGCGCTCGTGCAGCGATGCGATCACGCGATCAAGGCAGTCTGCAAGCGCTTCCGAGTGCTCGGTCAGCGTCGTCGTGTCGGCGTGCCGGCCGATCTGAGCTCCGCGGCGGCGAGCTCATAAACGGCCATCGTCTGCTCGGCGGTGGTGGACCACCGAAAGCGCGCAGCCTGAGCGGCCGCTTCACGTTGACGGTTGACCGCTGCGCAGGCGACTCGCCGAGCACGGTCTCAATCGCTTGCGCGAAGGCATCCACGTCTCCTGGTGGGGCGTACGTCGCTGCGTCACCGCCGACCTCGGGCAGGGAGCTAATCCGGCTGGCTACGACCGGCGTGCCGGCGGCCAGCCCCTGGCCTACCGTGAGCCGAAGCCCTCCGATTTCGAGGTGCTCACAAGCACTGCCGTGCCGTGCGTCAGGGCAACGAGGTTCGCGTCGTCGACGTGGCCCAGGCGAAGGACCCGGCCAGACAGCTCCGGGTGGCTGGCCTCCCAGCGAGGGATGGCTGGGTCGGTGAGCCAAGCCGCCGCGTCGGTGCCGGCGAGGACGAGTGTCAGCTCTTGGTGATCTCGGCTGAGCAGCGAAAAGGCCTCGAGAAGCGTGCCGACATCCTTGCGCGGAACGAGCGCAGCGACGTGCAGGAGGTACCGCTCCCGGACCCCTAGGCGGGCCAGCCGCGCTCCGAGATCGGCGGGAACCCGACAGAGTACGCATCGTCGATGCCCAGGTACACCCGTCGGCAGCGCTCCTCAGAAGGGTGGTAGCGCTCGCGCACATCCGCCAGCGTGGCGTCGGAATCGCAGAGGATCCACGCTCCGCGCCTGACGGCGTCACGAACGGCGCAGTCGAGCTCCTCGGCGACGCCGGCCGGGTACTGCTCGGGAAAGTTTCTGAACGCGAGGTCGTGGATGGTGATTGCCGTCCGCGCGCGCGGATGCGCCGGCGCCGCGAAGTTTGGACCATGGATGACATCGGCGCGAGGGAGCAGCCAGGGGTGGTCCAGTCGCCCGGCCAACGGCATCCAGGGCCGCAGTCCCAGGCCGCGCATCAATCCGCGTTGCGAACGCCAGCAGTAGGGTCCCACCTTCCCGGGAGCCGTAGTGGCGAAGCAGCGCAGCAGGGTCTATATACCCCGATGCCTGTCACGGACCCGCAGCGCGCATCGAACAGGACCGCGGTGATCAGGGAGCGATCTCCGCGCACAGGACCGCTCGTGCGCCGCGCTCGTACGCACATGAAACTGCAGCCCGCACGTCGCTGCGCTGCCAGCCCAATGCGTCGTGTTCGAATACGGTGACCGTGACCTCGAGGCCGTCAAACAGACGATCGATCGCCGAGGCATCGAACCGCCGCTGCCAGCCCACATTCATCGCGCGCCCGTACGACACGGGATTGAGGATCCGGCCGTCAGGCCGGCACACACGGCGCAGCTCGTCGAGGGCGCTGCGTGCCGACGCGTCAGGGTCGTTCACGCGCTCGGCAGCAACACCGTAGACCGCATTGTTCATGCCGACGTGCTCGAGCACCGACACGCACAGCAATGTGTCGGCGAGGTCATCGCGCAGTGGTGGTGCGCGGAGGTCCGCGTAAAGGTAGGACACGCGGCGCTCGGTAAACGCCTGCGCTTCGGGCTCGAGCGTGTCGATGATCAAATCGAAACCGGAAAGGCGATCGATCAGCGGGCGGTGATTGAACGTCGAGCCGGCATCGAGCACGGTCGGACCGCGTAGACGCTAGAACGCCCATGGGTACTCCACAACCCGCTCGGTGGATCCGGGCGCGTATCCGCCGGGCGAGTCGACGCCGCCGGCAAAGATGAACACGCGCCGCCTAGTCGGGCACGACGGACACGAAGCGCCACTGTTCGCGCTCCCCGTTGCGCAGAACGAGCTCACGCGCCAAACGTGAGCGTCCCGTGACCTTCCCCAGCGGGGCGTGACGAGCCAATCGCCGCGGACTCCGCATGCGCATCGAGCTCACGTCCTACGCGGCACTCCCACTCGTCGCAGCCAGAACGATGCCGCCGCGGTCGGATCGAAGCCGGTGATGAGTTCGCCCAATCGCTGCGGATGACGACGCGCGATCGCGTGCGCTGCAAAAAGGATCTCCCATGATGTGTTCTCGAGGAGAAGGCCGTGGAGCAGATATTGCTCGCCCCAGAAATAGGCCCGCTCCTCGAGCCACCGGCGCGGATATTCGTACGGCAGGAAGATGTCGTGCACGTGTACCAGGACACCCTCCGCCAGGCGTGGCAGGATTTCGAGTAGGAGGAAGTTGACCTCGCTTCCCACCTTGACGGTGTGAGTGGTATCGATGAAGAGGATGTCGCCGTCGCCGAGTGCAGCGAAGAGAGCTAGGTCGAGGTCCCGTGCGCCGACTATGACGAGACGATCAACGCCCGCTGGGAGGGGATCGAGGAAGCTCGGCGGAAATGGATCGGCCGTCGTGAACTGCACCCCGTGACCCTCGGCGGCATTCAGGCGACAGGCGTTGGCCGCGACGAGCGTGGAGCGGCCGGCACCGAGCTCGAGAATCCGCGTCGGTCGCCCCCGTCGGATGGTCGCGTACAGGATAGCGGCGTCTACCACACCAAATCCATCGTTGTCCCAGCCGTACTCCTGCGGCGATCGCGCG
The DNA here is from genome assembly GCA_937888775.1 of uncultured Actinomycetes bacterium. The sequence goes on from CALAQT010000166.1 coordinate 14,967, forward strand.
AGCCGGGGAGGCCGGAACTCCTCCAGGTAGGGGACGAGCTCCTCGAGCCACGTCAGTTGCGCGTCGAGGTCAAACGTCACCCCGGGCAACTCGCTCGGTTGAGCCCACCACGAATCGTCCAAATGTCGGCGATCCGGGATCGGGCTGTAGTAGTCGCGCCACACGGTGTCGAAGCCGAGCCGATCCGCCGCGCCGCGGACCGCCGTCACACTTGCATTGTGCGCTACGGAGCGCAGGCGTCGAGTGAGGCTCATATGCGGGCAAGAAGATCGATAGCGGTCACCGGCACCGTCCGAGTGTGTTCGGTCATCAGCTCATGTATAGCTCTACGCGCCCCGGCTCCAAACTCAACTCGTTGCTGTGCTGGTCCACCGTCGCCGTGGAAGCTCATGACCCGGGCACACACCGGAGTGAGATGGACGAGTGTATCCCGCGTGGGGGTCGAGACTCTGGAAGACCTACCACAACTTCCCAGATCCCGTCGACTTTGGCCAGTCTGCCTCAAAGGCTTGAGGTCCGGCTCGTGATCCGGTCGCGATGGGGGCCTCGGACTGTCAGCGTGCGCAGACGACGTCCCGAAGCGTTCGGAAAGGGGCGACGGCGGCGCGCACGCTGCCCCCGGTCGGCTCGTTAACAACAAAATGCCGGCGACGTCCTTCTCGACGGTCTCCAAAGACCTCCGCGAGCGTAGGCGGCGACGGGCTTGCCGGCTGCCTGTGCCTCCACGGCGACCAGCGGTCGGGACGCAGGAGCGTCGCGAGCATGCGCACGACCGTTGTCTTGCCAGCGCCGTTGGGCCCGAGCAGCGCCACGACCGTGCCGACGTCGACCTGCAAGTCGAGGTCTTCGCCGACGAGCAGGTCGCCGAAGCGCTTAGCCGACGCCTCTTACCGCTATGCATGACCCTCAACGTTATATATACAGGTCGCGCCGAGACTCTGCTCGGCTCGACAATCGCCGCCCAGCGCTCGTGAGGCCAGCTGTTTCACCGCGCGTTCAGCTTGGTCGCGAGTCCGCTCGACCCTGCCCCCTTCGCTCTCTCAACCTGCCGGATCTGCACTAAACCTGACGGATCAGCACTAAACTCCACTTTTATGTGTGGAATTGCGGGTTCGACGCGGGATCCGTCAGGAGTCGACGTTAGGGCGATGAACGCCGCGATGGTACATCGCGGCCCTGACGACGAAGGCGTCTTCGTCGATACCCAAAGCGGTGTATCTCTTGGCGCCAGGCGCCTCGCAATCATCGATGTCGAGGGCGGTCATCAACCTGTCACCAACGAAGACCGCACCGTCTGGGCGGTCCTGAACGGCGAGATTTACAACAATTCCAGTCTGCGAGCCCAGCTTATCCGGGCGGGCCACACGTTCACCAGCCGGACCGATACCGAGGCGCTCGTCCACCTCTATGAGGAGTGGGGAGACGACCTCGTTCACGCGATTGAGGGCATGTACGCGTTCGCCATCTGGGATACACGCGAGCGCAGGCTGCTGGTGGGCCGTGACCGCTTCGGCGAAAAGCCGCTCTTCTACAGCGAGCAGCCTGATCGTCTTGTGTTCGCTTCCGAGATCACCGCACTGCGCGCCGGCGTGCCGCAGACCCCTCCGCTCGACCCGTTTGCACTGGACGCGTACTTCGTGCTCGGGTACATCCCCGGCCAGCAGACCGCGTTTGAGGGGATTCGGCAGCTAGAACCCGCGAGCATCCTACGCTGGTCGGCGGAGAAGCCTCGCGCCGAATGCTCGGTGTACTGGCGTCCGCCGCCCGCGCCGGTGGCCGGTCGAGCGAGCGTTCGTGATTTTCTCGAGGAGGCCCGAACGCTGCTCGAGTCCGCGGTAGCGAGCCGGCTCGTCGCAGATGTTCCCGTGGGCGTATTTCTCTCCGGCGGCTTGGACTCCAACATCGTTGCGGCAATCGCCGCTCAACGGTCTGGGCCCGGAGTAAAGACGTTCACGGTCGGCTACGACACCGGACAGTTCAACGAAGGGGTCGATGCCAGAGCAGCTGCTGCTCTGATCTCAAGCGATCATCATGAGGTCACGTTGAGCTGCGGAGAGGTCGCCGAACTCGTGCCCCGACTCGTCGGCGCGCTCGACCAGCCACTCGCCGATCCTGCCCTCGTCGCGCTAAATTTCGTGGCTGCAGCAGCTCGCGAACGAGTTACCGTCGTCCTTGGCGGCGAGGGGGCCGATGAACTATTTGGCGGCTATCCCCGTTATCGATGGATGGAGCGCGTGGAGCGCGCCCACCGAGTCCTGCCAGGATCCGTTCGGCGCGCGTCAACATTTGCCGCCCACGGGGCCGGAGAGCGGACGCGGCGACTTGGCGACGCGCTCGAGCACGCGAGCCTGGCCGAGCGACATATTGATTGGGTCGCAGCGACTCCCCCGAGCGCCCGAGCTAGCCTCTACGGACCCCGTCTCATCGAGACGATCCGGTCGGATGCTGTCCTCGACGACGTGGCATCGGTGCTTTTAGATGAGGGTCGATCGTCGGTCGCTGGGTCGCTTATGCGGCTCGATCAGCGCCGCTACCTGCCCGACAACGTGCTCGCCAAGGCGGACCGATCAACCATGCAGGTGTCGCTGGAGATGCGTACGCCGTACTTAGACAGGTCGCTGGTTGAGTTCGCCGCCATCGTTCCTCCGACCACTCATCTCCAGAACGACGGAAAGTCGCTGCTACGCGGCGTGGCGGGAACGATCCGGACCATCGATAAGTCACGCCGCGCCAAGACTGCCTTTCGGGTCCCGATCGCACAATGGCTTCGGGGCCCGCTTCGCGACGCGCTGGTGCAGCAGGTGCAGGAGGGGCCGCTAGCATTTGAGGGCTGGCTCGATCCGCACGCCATGCGTCGACTGACCGACGAGCACTTGGCGCTGACGCACGACCACAGCAAGCGTTTGTGGCCTATCCTAGTCGGAGGCCTGTGGCTCGCTGCCCTGCGTGATGGCCAGTACTTGGCGTCATCCGAGGCGAGCGTTATCGCTGTGGGCTGAGGCCGTTCGGCGCCTGACGCGCTACGGCCAAACCTGACTGCGTGCGCGTCCTTCTCCCAACCACTGATTTTCCCCCGATGACCGGCGGGATCCAGCTGCTGCTCAACCGCCTTGTCGGTTACTCGCGCCACGAGTTCGATGTCGTGGCACCGTCTGTGCGGGGTGCAGGATCAGCGATCGACACGCGAGCGGAGAGCATCGTCCGTGCACCGAACCTCCGCTCACACCGAGCCGAAGTGGCGATCCTCAACGCTCTCACGGTTGCGCGAGCCTTGAAACAACGTCCCGACGTTCTGCTCTCGGGGCATATCGTTCTCGGGCCAGCGAGCCTCCTTGCGGGACGACTGGTCGGCTCCCCGGTCGTGCAGTACGTGTACGCCAAGGAGCTGGCCGCCCGACCGACCCTATCTGCGTCAATCCTCTCCCGCGTCCGCGCGGTCATAGCGATTAGCACGCATACGCGTGCCCTTGCCGTTTCGCTCTCCACCGTCCCACTGCGCCCCGAGGTGATCCTGCCCGGCTGCGATCTGCCTCCTGCCCCGGCTCCTCCGCTCAAAGAGCGCAGCGGGCCTCCGACGATCATCACGGTAGCGCGGCTAGCGGACCACTACAAAGGGTTCGACGTGATGCTACGAGCCCTTCCGTTGGTCCGGGCCCGGATACCCGACGCGCGTTGGGTGCTCGTCGGGGACGGGCCTCTCAAGAGCATGCTCCGGGAAATGGCCTCAGCGTCTGATCTTGAGGACAAATGCGTGTTCACGGGACATTTGAACGACCGACAGCGCGATGCGTGGCTGGACCGCGCGCACGTGTTCGCGATGCCAAGTCGCCAAGATACGTCGAGCTTGGGAGGTGGCGAAGGCTTTGGCATTGTTTATCTGGAGGCTGGCGCGCACCGACTGCCGACCGTGGCTGGGCAGGATGGAGGCAGCGCGGACGCCGTGATCGACGGTGTGACCGGCATTTTGGTCGAAGCGACCGACCACATCGCCGTGGCCGAAGCCCTCTGCACACTGCTCAGCGACGACAAACTGGCATACCGCATGGGCGAGGCAGGCGCTCGGCGTGCCGAAGAGCTCAGCTGGCAGCGGATGGCCAACTCGGTAGACGATCTACTCGAGCGTGTAGTACGTGCGTCCGGCCCTAGGCAACGGAAATGATTGCTCGCCCGTCCGTGGTGTTCCCCGGTCGGGCCGAATCTCGCATTTCTCTAGCGCTCGCAAGCGAGCGCGTCGCCGATCGTCCGCGTCAACCGCGCGCGAAACGCCTCTCGCGAGAATCGCTCGGCATATGTGGCGATCCTCTCAGGCGACGTCCCGAGATGCTCGGAAGCTTCGACGGCTGCGAGCACGTGGTCCTCGGTCAGCTCGTCGAAGAAGACACCGGTTACGTTCTTCTCGATGGTCTCGAGGGACCCCCCGCGACCGTAGGCAATAACCGGCTTGCCGGCTGCCTGGGCCTCGACGGCGACGAGGCCGAAGTCCTCCTCGGCCGCGACGCAGACAGCACTGCAGCCCTGCATCAGCTCAACGACCACCTCGTCGCTGGCGCCGCCGTGCAGCGTGACGGTCGGACCGGCAATATCGCGCAGGTGAGACAGCATGGGTCCCTCGCCGACGACATCGAGCCCGACTCCGGAACGTGTGGCGGCACGTACCACCAGATCCACGTGCTTGTAGGGCAGCAAACGTGAAACCGACAGCAGCCGGTCCCCGCGGGGAGTCGGGTGGAACCGATCGACGTTGACCGGAGGCGGCACGACGGCTGCCTCGATGCCGTATGCGGCGCGGATTCGCTGCTTCACGTTCTCGCTGATCGCGATGTAGAGGTCGGCACGGTCCGCTGCGTTTCGGTCAATCCGGCGTAGCATCCCCAACGCCGGGCGAGCCAATGACTGGCGTGCCGAGCGCTTGCCGCCCTTGTCCAGATACGTCTCGCCGTAGAGCCAGCGCGCCGGCGTGTAGCAGTAGACGACGTGAAGTGCGCGGGGCGAGCTGCGGGCGATGTGGGCCCATCCGCTTGAGCTGGCCAGGACGACGTCTGCATCGATCTCGCCCAGCGAACGAAATGCCCCGGGGTAGAGCGGAAACAGATTCCGAAACCCGCGGTCGACAGGCAGGCGATCGAGCCAGGAAGCTCGGACATCACGGCCTTCGAAGCCGGGTAATGTCGAGTTCGGCCGATACAGCGAGGTGAAGATCGGCGCATCCGGCCACATGTCCGACAGCTCCAGGACGACACGCTCGGCGCCGCCACGCTGGTTTAGGTAATCGTGGACGATCGCAATGTCGAGCCCACTCAGGTCGCCTCCGAGCGTCGATGCCTGAAAGACCGCGTCGTTGCGGGCGCTGGTGAGGTAGGACATCTCAGTGTCCCTTCCGAGCGAGCACATGCGGCACTGCTCGCAGCTGTGTCGTGTGCGCCTGGACGCTCGCTGCTCCACGCTTGAGCTCAATGAACGTTGCCCGGATGTAGGCCACGGCCACCACCATGACGGGAATCACGAGGAGCCAGATGAACGCCAGTTGAAGAAGTATTGCGGTAACTCCACTAAATCGACTAAGTTGATTTGGCTTATCAGGTGCTTTTGGGGAGATGCTCGACCCGAGACCAGCCGCCTGAAGTTTGGGCGTTTGCCTTCCGATGAAAGGAATGTAAGACCGACTCTCGAACTGGAGAATCCGCGGAAAAATGCTTGCCGAAATCTTGGTCTTGTGGGTGATTGGCGTTCCGGCCGCCGTGATAGCCGCGACCGAGCTGGGCGCTTGGGGAGGCAAGCGGAAGCGAGAACTGCGCCGAGCAGCCAGCGACGCGCATGCCTCCGTCCCATGGCTTTCGCAGTCCTACGGGGCTTCCCTGGCGCACAAGCATCTGTCGGGCGCCCCTACGCAGTGGCGGCGACCTGAGTGCCTCAAGCGGATCGTCGCGTTGCGCAATCCCTGCGGTAGGGCCGGCGCGCATCACAGTCCACGCCGCCCCAGCATGTAGGGGATCGTTCTGAGCAGGATCTTCAGGTCCAGCCAGAGCGACGAGTTGGCCCCGTACATGTAGTCGATCTTCACCATCTCCTGCATCGGGATGCGTGAGGAGAGGAAGATCTGCCACCAGCCCGTAATCCCCGGTTTGACCGCCCGTCGCCGACGCCGCCAACCCTCGATCAGCACATCCTCGTCCTGCACCAGCGGACGCGGACCGACCAGGTTCATCTCCCCCCTGGAGCACGTTGAGTAGCTGAGGCAATTCGTCAAGCGATGTCCGGCGCAGGAAGCGACCCACGCGCGCGATGCGCCGGTTCGCGCTGATCTTGAACAGGCCGCCCTGCGCCTCGTTGAACTCGCGCAGAGTGTGCTTGACCTGGTCGGCGCCGTCGACCATCGAGCGGAACTTGAGCATCGAGAAGCGCTGGCCGCGGCGTCCGATGCGAGACTGGGCAAACAGCACCGGACCACGGCTGTCGAGCCTGACGGTGATCGTCAGCATCAGCAGCGGCGGCCCCAGGACGATCAGCCCGATTGCCGCCCCGTCGACGTCCATCGTGCGCTTGAGGCAGTCCGAAGATCGGGACAGGCCGAACTGCCCGACCCCGAGCAGCCAGGTCTGGTCGATCTCGCTTAACGAGCCCGGCACCGGCACAGTTCTGTCAGCCCCATCGGGGCTCGGTGTTGCGCTCACTGGGGCTTCACGCGCACGGAGCATCTCCCATCGGTGAGGGCGTTTCCTGCCCAGATGCTCATCCCCCGCAAGCCAGGTTGGAAGTGCGAGCCAGGTTGGAAGTTGGCTCCCCGCCGTCTGCGGAAACAATGTACTACTTTACCGACTTTTCGGCGCAATGGGCCGATGCACAAACCGCGCACATTTGGCCGGAACCGCCGGGACGATCGCCGCCGGAAGCAGCTCGGTGTCAAGCGCTACCGGCGCCGCGCAGTCGCAGTATCGCCCGCCGAAGTGCAACCCCAAGCACGAGGAGTGCACCTGCCCGGGTGGCTCGATTCGCGAGTCGCGCGACCGTTGCGTCTGCCCCGCGGGCCAAACCTTCGCCGAGGGCACCAACGATTGCCGCTGCCCGAATGGATCCAATCCGACCGACGGCAAGTGCGGGAAATGCCCCGATCACCAGACCGAGATCAATGGCAAGTGCGTGCCACCATGCCCCGATGGCAGCGTGCGTGCGGATTCTGGGCGCTGTGTGTGCCCCGATCACGGGACATTGGTGGATGGAAGGTGCGTCGGCAGGCGTCATCCGCGGGCGATACCGCAATCCGCGGCATCGTCAGTGAGGACCACCCGCAGTCCCAAACACCGCTGACCCACGGTTCCAAACAAACTTACTCCCGCGCTGCAGCCCGGTACGGCTTCGGCGCAGCGAGTAGCTGCCAGACTCGGTCGGGATGAATCGGTTGGGGAACCCAGCCTTCGAGCGGCTGTTCGAGGCACAAGCCGAGCCGCTGTTCGCGTTTCTCGTCTATCGTACGGGTGACCGGCAGCTAGCCGAGGACTTGGTCGAGGACACGTTCGCGCGCGTGCTGCGCGCGCGCGCGAGGTTCGACCCGAGGCGCGGAAGCGAGAAGAGCTGGGTGTATGGAATCGCGTTGCACCTGGTCCGGGACCAGGCTCGACGGCAGACCGTCGAGATCAATGCCCTCGAACGAGTGGGCGCTCACGAAAGCCGTCAGCTTTCCGACGGGGCTCTCGGAGCAGTGGACGATCGTGATGAGCTTGGCCGGGCTCTCAGCACCCTGAGTGAGGACGAGCGTGAGGCGATCGCGCTGCGCTTCGGCGCCGATCTGAAGCTCCGTGAGGTCGCACGCGTCCTCGGTGAGAGTGAGAGCGCGGTCGAAAAGCGGATCTCCCGGGGGCTTGAGAAGCTCCGGCGTGAGCTTCAATCCCCGCCATGACAGCGTCGGGCACCGCCACCGTCCCTGAGCGGGCCGAGTTCGAAGCCGAAACGCCGACCGCGACCCTGCGGTTCTTCAACCGGCTCGGCTTGATCCTGCTGATCGCCGTGGCGCCCGCATCGATCGTCTATCTCTCGTTCAACCAGGGCGGGTTCTTTCCGAACTCGACCGGGCTGGCGGCGATCGGCTTCGCAGCCGCGCTCGTGCTGCGCACGACACTCGCCGAGCACCCGTTCGCGGGCTATAACCGCCAGCTCGCCGTCCTGCTGCTGGCGCTCGCATTCTTCGCGCTGTGGCAACTGGCCTCCGCGCTGTGGTCACACGACCTCGCTCGAGCGCTGGACGAATATGACCGGACGCTGCTCTACCTGCTCGCCTTCGCGCTGTTCGGTTCGCTGCCCCGCAGTCCGGCGCGCCTGCGATGGCTGATCCGGGCGCTGGCGGCGGGGATGACCGCGGTCTGCCTGGCCGGCCTGCTATCACGGGTCCTCCCCCACCTCTGGCCGACGGCCACGAGCTTCTACGCCAGCCGGCTGAACTACCCGCTCACCTACTGGAACGCCGAAGGACTCCTGGCGGCGGTGGCCTCGATCCTGTTGATTCATCTCGCCTCAAGCGAGGACGAGCATCCGGTCGTGCGCGTCCTCGGGGCGATCTTCGTCCCCGCCACAGCGGCAACTCTCCTGTTGACCTTCTCCAGGGGTGCTCTCGTGGTCGGGATCATCGGAGTGGTCGTCTATCTCCTGGTCGGTCGACCCCGGGGCATATTGGGAGCCCTTGTGGCCCTCATACCAACCACGGCAATCGCCCTGCATGCTGCTTACGCAGCGGAGCTACTCGCGACCAGCACGCCCACGTCGCCTGGTGCCGTTGTGCAGGGGCGCCATGTGGCAGTGACAATCGGGCTCTGCATGCTCGCCGCGGGCGCGGTTCGCGCGGTGATGCTCATTGCGGATTCGCTACTGATCCGCTCGCTCGCGGGCCGCCTTGGCCCAAGGATCCCGCGACGTGCCGTTGGTGTAGTCGTTGGGCTGGCGGCGGTATTTGCGGTGGTCGTGTTGGGACTGTCTGGGTTCATCGGGCGGGAGTACGACAAGTTCGCTCATGCAAAAAGCGTGACTCAAGCCGTGACGCGCAACCGGCTGAGCGACCTGTCGGGCGGACCTCGCCCACAACTGTGGCGCGTCGCTTTTGAAGCATTCCGGAATCGACCGCTGCTCGGCTACGGCGCTGGAACATACGAGTCGTATTACGCGCAGCACCGGACCACAGACGAGTCGGTCACCGACGCGCATTCCCTCTATGCGCAAACACTTGCAGAGCTTGGGATCGTCGGCTTCATCCCGATCGTGATCGTGATTCTCGGAGCCGTCGTACTCCTGGGGAGAAGGAGTCGGGGGCCTGATCGGACGGCGTATGCGGCCTTGTTCGCGGCGTCGGTTGCCTGGGCGATCCACGCGGGTGTGGACTGGGACTGGGAGATGCCGGCAGTCACCCTGTGGCTATTCATAGCCGCGGCATCAGGCCTGGCTTCGCCCCGTACGCCGATGGAAACGCACCTGGCCGAACCTAGGAACCGAACGCCGATGGCGGTTGGATGGCTCGTTCTAGCGATCGCGCCCCTGCTGATCGGAGTCTCCTACCAGCGGCTACGGGTCAGTGGAGAGGAGTTCGCCGCCGGGAACTGCGTCAAGGCACGCCAGAGCGCCTTCTCCTCGATCTCGCTCCTGGCAGCGCGTTCCGAGCCATACGAGATCCTGAGCTTCTGTGACCTTCAGTTGGGATTTCCGGTCGAGGGCCTACAGGCCGCCCAAAAGGCGGTGCAAGACGAGCGAGACAACTGGAACTACAGCTATGGCTTGGCGATCGCGCTCGCCGAAAACGGGGTTGACCCGAAGCCCGAGGCCGAACACGCGCTCAAACTCAACCCACGAGAGCCGATCGTTCAGGATGAGGTCGCCGCGTTCTCAAACACCGGCCCCCGCGGCTGGGAGCAGGCGGCGCCGCAGCTACTGGTGGGGGCTCTCCAGTCCGGGCGACTGGCGGTCTCGAACCTCTGATCACTGGGACGGGCGGTAGCCCACGCAGCATCCGTACACGGTCAACGAGCCGTCGCCATTTACACCGTGCACCTGCCCGTTCGGATCGATCACCACGCGGTAGCGAACGCTGGCGCCCACCGAGTACTTCACCGTGCAGA
>CALAQT010000167.1 GCA_937888775.1 uncultured Actinomycetes bacterium
ACCCGAATCCCGCGCCACCACGCGGGATTCAACCTTTCAAATGCGAAAACTTCCGTTTAGGTATCCCGGGTCGGCGATCATGGTCAGGAAGGCGGCCCGGGACGGGTACTGCACCGCCAGCACCAGGTCCCACTCCGCCTCGTCAGCGCTGCAGCTAGTCCCCCAACTCGGCGCGGCGGCGGATCACGAACTCCTCGAGCTCCGATCGCAGTGCGTCGTCGAGCGGCGGCTGCTCGTAGCTCTCCAGCGTGGCGCGCCAGATCTCGCCCGCGCGGGCGGTGGTGTCACGCGCGCCCTTCTTGGTCCAGCGATCGAAGTTCTCGGTCGAGGACAGCAGCGGGCGATAGAAGCACTCGCGGAAGCGCTCGAGCGTGTGGGCGGCGCCAAGGAAATGGCCGCCGGCCCCGACTTCGGTGTGGGCGTCAAAGGCCAGGCTGGCCTCGTCGATCTCCAGCGGCGTGAACTCGTGCCTCAGCTCTCGCAGCAATTCGATGTCGACGATGAACTTCTCATAGCAGGACACCAGCCCGCCCTCCAGCCAGCCCGCCGAGTGCATCACGAAGTTCGCGCCGGCCAGGAAGGTGGGCATCAAGGTCATCAGCGACTCGTACGCAGCCTGGGCATCGACGGTCTGTGACGCGTTCAGCGCGCCGCCACCGCGCCAGGGCAACCCGAAACGGCGGGCGATCTGCCCCGTGCAGAGGACGCCGATCCCTGACTCCGGGGTCCCGAACGAAGGCGAACCGGACTGCATGTCGGTGTTGGACAGAAACGACCCGAACACCACCGGCGCCCCCGGCCGGATCAGCTGGGCGAGCGCGATCCCGGCCAGCGCCTCGGCCATCTGCTGCACGAGCGTGGCCGGGAGTGAGACCGGCGACATCGCACCCATCAACAAGAACGGCGTGATCACCACGGCCTGGTTGGCCTTGACGTACTCGAACATCGCGCCGAGCATCCGGTCGTCGTAGCGCAGCGGGGAATTGACGTTGATCAGCGAGATCGACACCGGCGCGCGCTCGATCGCCTCACGCCCGCCGAACAGGATCTCCCCCATCGCGATCGTGTCGACGGCGTTGGGCCCCGAGGTGACCGACCCCATATAGGGCTTGTCCGACAGCGTCTGCAGCGCGTAGACCATGTCCAGGTGGCGCGAGTCGAGCGGGCGGTCCTCGGGCTCGCAGATCGTCCCGCCCGGGGAGTCGAGCTCCGGGAAGGCCTGCGCAAGGCGAACAAGATTCTCAAAGTCGGCCATCTTGGCGTCACGCCTCACGTCGCCCTCACGGATGAAGGGGCAGCCGTAGACCGGCGCGAACACCATGTGGTCACCGCCGATGTGAGCCGTGTTGGCCGGATTGCGCGCCTGTAATTCAAATTCCCGGGGTGCCTTGGCGACCTGCTCCAGGATGAAGTCGGGATCGAAGCGGACGCGGTTCTCCTCCTCCACGATCTGACCGGCGCCGCGCAGCAGTTCCACCGCCTCGGGCAGCAGGAACTCGATCCCGAGCTCGGAGACGATCCGTCGCCAGCCCTTGTCGAGCACGTCCATCGCGTCCTCGCTGAGGATCTCATAGCGGGGCATGGCGTTTACGAACAAGCGGGCCTCCCTCAGATCGTGTCTTGACGCAGCGGTGCGCACCCGTAATATATCTGGCATGGAACAACAGTTCCAAAAAGCCACCGCGGTTGACCGCGGCGCCGACCTGCTGGTCCGCGTGCTGGAGTCAGAACAACCGGTCGCCCTGGCCGAGTTGGCGTCGGCCAGCGGCATCCCCAAGAGCACCGTCTCGCGTCTGGTCAGTGCGCTGGAGCGCCGCGGCCTGGTGGAACAGGACGGAGAGCGTGGTCGCCTACGCCCCGGTCCGGCGATCCTGCGGGTGGCCGAGCGCGGCATGCTCGAGCGCAGCGTGGTCGAGCTGGCGGGTGCGTCACTGGACGCGCTGGCCCAGCTCACCGGTGAGACGATCAACCTGGCGGTAGCGGCCCGGCACGGGGTCGAGCACATAGCCCAGGTCGACAGCAGCCACTTCCTCGGCGCCGGTCAGTGGGTGGGCCGCTCGGTCGAGTACCACTGCACGGCGGTCGGCAAGGTCTTCATGGCCTTCGGCCGCGCGACGATGCCGGCCCGTCCGCTGACGCAGCTGACCGCCTACACGATCACCGATCCGCTGCAGCTGCGCGCCGAGCTCGACGTCGTCCGCCGTGAGGAATTCGCCACCGCCATCGACGAGCTCGAGGAGGGGCTCGCGGCGATCGCGGCGCCGGTCAGGGGTGCAGGCGGCGAGGTGATCGCCGCGCTCAGCATCTCCGGTCCGACGATCCGCATGACGCCGGCGCGGATCCTCGAGCTGCAACCAGTCCTGATCGACGAGGCACGGACCCTCAGCCGCCGCCTCGGCAACCCCAAGGAAGGAGAACACGCCGCATGACCCACGAGGAGATCCTGCAGCTGCTCTACGACGAGACGCTGGTCGGCAACGCACCGGTGGTTCGCGACGGTGTCAATGACGGACTCGCTGACGGCCTCGAGCCCGAACGGATGCTCTATGACGCGCTGATCCCGTCTCTGGAGGAGGTTGGCGCGCGCTTTGAGCGGGGTGACTACTTCGTCCCGGAGATGCTGATCGCCGCCCGGGCAATGCAGGGGGCGCTGGACATCCTGCGCCCGCTGCTGGCCGAGACCGACACCCAGCAGGTCGGGACCTTTCTAATGGGAACCGTCAAGGGAGACGTCCACGACATCGGCAAAAACCTCTGCAACATCATGCTCGAGGGGGCCGGCTTCACCGTGATCGACCTCGGCGTCAACGTGCCGCCGGAGAAGTTCGTGCAGCAGATCGGCGAGCACAAGCCCGACGTCGTCGGCTTCTCGGCCTTCCTGACCACAACGATGCCGATGTTCAAGGCGAACCTCAACGCGCTGGAGAAGGCCGGGATCCGTGACGACGTGATCGTCATGGTCGGCGGCGCGCCCGTCACCCAGGAGTACGCCGATGCCGTCGGCGCCGACGGCTACTCGGCCGACGCCTCTTCCGCGGTCAAGAAGGCCAAAGAGCTGATCGGACTCAAGCGGGAGCGGGTGCCGGCGTGAAGGACCTCGTCGCCCGCGCCGAGCACCTGATCAAGAAGCCCATCTGGGGCTGTGAGATGTGCGGTCAGTGCGTGCTGCACTCGACCGGTCTGACCTGCCCGATGACCTGTCCCAAGACGCTTCGCAACGGTCCCTGCGGCGGGGTGCGCGCCAACGGCAACTGCGAGGTCAAGCCGGAGATGCGCTGCGTGTGGCTGAAGGCCTACGAGCGCTCCGAGCGCCTGCCCCTGTGGCGCGGGCACATCGACGACCTGCGCCCGCCGGTCGACAACACGCTCAAAGGCACCTCGGCCTGGGGCAACCTGATCAGCGGACGTGACCGGCGAGTCCCCGCCGGCTGGGCGGCGGGCGCGGATGACACACCTTGAGCGCAAGCTCGCGGCGCGCGAGTTCGTAGTCACCGCCGAGCTGCCGGTCATCGATGGCGGCGGTCACGCCGAGATCCTGCGGCAGCTGGAGCCGATGCGGCCCTTCGTGGACGCCTTCAACGCCACCGACAATCCCGCCGCGCACGCTCACTGCTCACCGCTGGCGGTGTCGATTGCGCTAGCGCAGGCTGGGGCCGAGCCGATCATGCAGCTGGTCTGTCGTGATCGCAACCGGCTCGCGCTCGAGGCCGATCTGATGGGCGCGGCCTTGCACGGCGTGCAGAACATCAGCGCGCTGACCGGCGACGACGTAAGCGCCGGCGACGAGCCCGAGGCGCGCCGCGTATTCGACCTGGACAGTCCGCAGCTGATCGCGCTTGCCCGCACGCTGAACAGCGGCCACTATCTGTCAGGCCGCCGGATCGAGCCCGCGCCACACTTCTACGTGGGCGCCGTGGAGAACCCCGGAGCCCCCCCGTTCGAATACCGGGTGCGCCGCGCTGCCAAGAAGGCGCTCGCCGGCGCTCGCTTCCTGCAGCTGCAGCTCTGTTACCGGCCCGAGCTGCTGGAGCGCTTCATGCGCGCCGCTCACGACACCGGCCTCGCCGAGCGGATCGCGCTGATCCCGTCGATCTGCATCCTGCGCTCGGTGGGCGGGATGCGCTTCGTCGCGGGCAACGTGCCCGGGATCGACGTCCCGCCTGAGACCCTCGCACGCGTCCAGGCCGCCGCCAACGCCGAGGCCGAATGCTTTGAGATCGCCTATGAACTCGCCTCCCACGCCCTTTCCCAGCCCGGCATCGCGGGCCTTCACTTCATCTCGTTCCGCCGGGACGCGGGCATCGCCAAGCTGTGCACGCGCCTGGGTATCCCACCCCGAGTCGAAAGAGAGACCCATGGACACAGTGCTTCGCTCGCGGTCTAAGACCGTGACGATCGGCGCCGAGCGGCCGTTCTGCATCATCGGCGAGCGGATCAACCCCACCGGGCGCAAGAAGTTCGCCGAGGAGCTGCGCGGCGGCGATCTGTCGACCGTCACACTCGACGCGCTCGCGCAGGCGCAGGCCGGCGCCGACATGGTCGACGTCAACGCGGGGATCCCGCTGGTCGACGAGCCCGAGCTGCTCAAATCGATGCTGCGCGCTGTCCAGGACGCGGTTGACCTACCGATCTGCATCGACTCGTCGGTGATCGAGGCGCTGGAGGCCGGGCTGTCGGTCTACGAGGGCCGAGCGTTGGTCAACTCGGTCACCGCCGAGGACGAGCGGCTTGAGGAGATCCTGCCGCTGGTGGCCAAGTACGACGCGGCGGTGATCGGACTCGCCAACGACGAGACCGGAATCCCGGAGACGCCGGAGAAGCGGCTCGAATGCGCGCGTAAGATCGTCGGCGTCGCCAACGACCACGGGATCGCGACCGAGGACGTGATCATCGACCCGCTGGCGATGACCGTCGGGGCGGCGACCGACGCGGTCACGATCACGCTCGCCACGATCAGCCTGATCCGCGACGAGCTCGGCGTCAACATGTGCCTGGGCGCCTCCAACGTGTCCTTCGGACTGCCCCAGCGCCACGCGCTCAACGCGGGCTTTCTGCCGATGGCGATGGCCGCCGGGTTGACCGGCGCGATCATGTCGACCGCGGAGGTCTGCGTCCAGGCGGTGCGGGCCTCAGATCTGCTGCTGGGTCACGATCCGTGGGGCGGGAGCTGGATCGCCGCGCACCGGGCTCGCCAGGCGGCGCAGCAGGAGGCGGCCGGGAGTCCATGAGCACGCCGTCGCCCAAACCACGGGCGCTGCCGCGCGACGACGCGCCGGCGGACGACGACGGCTCACAGCGCGTCCGCCTGCGCTTCCTGCCCGACGGCGCGGAGGTCCGCGTGCCCAGCGGCACGCCGATCTTCGACGCCGCCAGCTGGAACGGGATCGCGATCGACTCGACCTGTGGCGGGTACGGCACCTGCAAGAAGTGCAAGGTTCGGATCGTCTCCGGCGAGATCCCGATCGGCACGATCGACCCGCGAGCGTTCACCGCCGACGAGCTGGCAGACGGCTGGCGCCTGGCCTGCCGGGCCGGGGCTCGCACCGATCTGGTTGTCGAAGTGCCGCCGCTGCAGACGCGCCCCAAGGCGGCGCTGGTCGGCGTCGGACGTCACGTGATCCTGCGCCCGTCGGTGCAGAAGCGCCATCTGGTGCTGGAAGAGCCCTCGATGGAGGATCAGCGCTCCGATCAGCAGCGCGTGCTCGACGGCCTGGACGACCTCGAGCCACGGACTTCAATCGAGCTGCTGCGCACGCTCGGCACAGTGCTGCGTCGCTCCAACTTCGACGTCACCGCGGTCGTCTGCGACCAGGAGCTGATCGACGTGGAACCGGGAGACACGACCGCGCGGCGCTTTGCGATCGCGTTCGACCTCGGCACCACGACCGTGGTCGCGACGCTGCTGGATCTCGACAGCGGTCAGCCCGCCGCCGTGCGCTCGATGCTCAACCGCCAGCAGCCCTACGGAGCCGACGTGATCACCCGGATCTCGGCCACGATGATGGACGACGGCGCGCTCGCAGCCCTGCGCGAACGCGCGCACGAAACGGTGGCCGAGCTGACCGGCGAGGTGCTGGACGAGGCGCAGGTGGACCCGGGCGAGGTCTATGAGATCACCGTCTGCGGCAACGTGACGATGATGCAGCTCGCGCTCGGGATCGACCCCGAACCTCTGTCGATGGCTCCGTTCGTGGTCTGTACCCACAGCTTCCCGGCGGTCCGGGCCAGCGACTTCGGCGTCGAGATCCACCGGCGCGCGCCGGCGTTCGTGTTCCCGTCGCTGGGTGCCTACGTTGGGGGCGACATCGTCGCCGGGATCCTCGCCACCGGCCTGACCCGAGACCGCCGCCTGCGCCTGTTCATCGACGTCGGCACCAACAGTGAGATCGCGCTGGGCTCCTCCGAGCGCGTGCTGGCGACGGCCGCACCGGCCGGGCCTGCGTTCGAGGCCGCCCAGATCCGCTGCGGGATGCGCGCCGCCGACGGCGCGATCGAGGGCGTCAAGATCGTCGAGGACGGGCTCTCACTGGAGGTGATCGGCGACGTCGACCCGATCGGCATGTGCGGCTCTGGCCTGGTCGACACCGTCGCGGAACTGGTCCAGGGCGGGCTGCTCGATCACTCAGGGCGCTTCATCCCCGACGAGGACGCCGCCGAGCGACATCCCGCCCTGGCCCCGCGGCTGACCAAGATCGGCCAGGAGCGCGTGTTCGTCCTGCACTGGCGCGGCGAGGATCCCGCCGATTCGGTCTACCTCTCTCAGCGCGACGTGCGCGAGCTGCAGTTCGCCAAGGCATCGATCGCGACCGGCTGGCAGATCCTGCTGCGTGAGCTGGGAGTCGACGCCGGCGAGATCTCCCAGGTGCTTCTGGCGGGCAGCTTCGGCGCCTATCTGACCCCGCTCAGCGCAATCCGGATCGGGCTGGTGCCCAGGCTGGCGCTGCCGCGGATCATCTCGGCCGGCAACGTGGCCGGCGAGGGCGCCAAGATCGCGGCGCTGTCGCTGCGCGAGCGCGCCGAGGCTCAGTCGATCCTGCGCGAGGTGCAGTACGTCGAGCTCTCCGGACGGGCCGACTTCAACGACCTGTTCATCGACCAGCTCGCGTTCCCGGGATGACTGCCGCGGCGCAGCGCAGCGCGGTGGCCGGGCGCGGCGCGGTGGCCGGGCGCGGCGCGGTAGATCGGAAGAGCGTCGTGTAGGGAAAGAGTGTAGATCTCGGTG
>CALAQT010000168.1 GCA_937888775.1 uncultured Actinomycetes bacterium
CAACAGCCAGAATTCATGCCATTGGTACGAGACTTGCAGGAGTCACCACTAGGTCGTCAGCGCTCTGGCCGCCTCGAGGGGCCAGACGTGTTTGCGGGCTCGGTGCTGAGGCGATCAATGCCGGGTTGGACGGACGCGCTTTCGCCGGCGCGCATCGTGCTGATGGTTCCAGGCGATCACGCGGGTCGCGTAGTCCGCGAGCTGGGAGGGCGTCATCGACACGTGGAAGCCGCCCGGGTAACGGAGGAGCTCTGCCTTCTTGCCAAGCAGGCTAAGGCCCGCGTACAACTCCTCGCCCTGTCCGATGGGCACCCGGATGTCGCCCTCCATGTGGAGCACGAGCACGGGTGTCGTCACGTTTGGCAGGTAGTGGAGCGGCGAGCGCTTGTCGTATTCGTCCGGCTGTTCCCACGGTGTGCCACCCATGTTGAAGAGCACGAAGCCGGGAACATCGGTGGTCAGCGCCATGCTCCGCTCGTCGATGACGGCCGCGCCCGCGGTCGCCGCCCGGAAGCGGTCGGTATGGCCGACGAGCCAGCTCGTCATGAAACCACCGTAGGAGTAGCCGGCCACGAACATCCGGCTGGAATCGGCGACGCCCCGCTCGACGAGGTCATCACAGCAGGCCAGAATGTCCGCGCAATCCTCCCCGCCCCAGTCATGCGTGCAGGCTGCGGTGAACTCTTGGCCGTAGCCACAGCTCCCACGAGGGTTCGGCAGGAGGACGAGATAGCCGGCGGCGGCCAGCGATTGGTGAATGGCGGACCGCCTGACGAACGGCCATGTGCCGTGAGGTCCGCCGTGGATGTCGAGATGGAGCGGGAGGCGACCACGGCTGTTGCCGGGAGGCGCGATCGTGAAGTACTCCACCTCCGTGCCGTCAGGCCGCGTGATCGTGTGGCGCGAGACCGGGGAGAGTTCCACCTCAGCGATCAGATCAGCGTTGATGCTCGTCACCGGGACGGGCTGGTCGCCGACGCGGTTGGTGCGATACACCTCGCTCGGGCGATCCGGCCAGGACGCCGTGAACACGATCTCGGAGCGGCCGGCACGAGCTGAGAAGCCGTCGATCTGGATATCCCCGCCCACGATCTCCCGGCTGGCGGCTTGCCCGATGCGCGCACGATGGAGGGCGACCGAACCGCGGTCGGCGATCAGCATGGTGATCTCCCGCGCGCCGGTCCAGGCAACGGGAGGGGTCTGGGCGGCCGTATAGACGGGTCGATCCGTGTCCGGCGCGATCTGCTCCGGAGGGCCGCTCCCGTCCGCGGGGACGACAAACGCGTGCTCGTCGGCGTCCCATGCATCCGTCAGCGTGCCGGCAAAGCAGAGCAGCGTGCCGTCGGGGGAGAACACCGGCGAGCCGGCGCGGCCATGGCCACCGGTCAACCGGCGGGGTCGGCCGCCGCCGGTCGGAATGATCCAGACGTCCGATCTGAACTGGCGATCGTCGCGGCGCGGATGGCGGTCCGAGACGAACGCCAAGTGGGTGCCATCCGGGGAGAAGGCCGGGTCGGAATGGTCATACTCGCCGCGGGTCAGCTGGGTCGACGAGCCGTCCCCGACGTCCACGAGGAACAGATGCACCCGTCCCTCGTACCAGCCGACTCCATCCAGCCTCGCCGCGAGTCCGCGAGGCACGCGCGCGGCGTTGCGCTCAGCCGCGCTCAGCTTCTCCGGATCTGGAACTCCCACCCTGCACGCGACAGCGAGCCGTTTCGAATCCGGGGACCACGTGAATTGGGTGATCGGGCCGGGGAGGTCACCGAGGCGCAGCGGGGCGCCTCCGTCCAGTGGTGCCAGCCGTACGTGTGCGTGTCGTGGGTTCTCGTCGGTGACAGAGAGGTAGGCGAGCCACCGCCCGTCAGGCGACCATCGCGGGCTCGAGTCAGCGGGGTCTTCAGTGAAGCGACGCGGTTCGGAGGATGCGTCCAGGGGCGCCACCCGAATCGAGGACAGCGCGCGATCCTTGTCCTGGTCGATCTCGGCCAGTGAGAACGCGAGCCGTCGCCCATCCGGAGAGAGGTCCGGAGCGCTCGCTGTCTTGAGGCGATAGATGTCCGCAGGTTGGAAGCGTCGCTTGGCCATTTTTCGATGAGCCTCGCGGTCGAGCTCAGTATTTGTCGGGCTCCAGGCCCGAGACTGACGGCAATTTCGCCGTACCGTAACGTGAGGGCGGGGCGTCGCACAAGGCGACCGGCAGCGTCGCCGGGTCCGCGGTCGGTCCGGTGAAGCTCGGGGACACAGCGCTCAGGTTCACCAGGCGTTCCCGATGAGCTCCGAGCAGGGCAAGAAGTACGAGGATTTCTTCTGCTTCACGCCGATCGGCATCCGCGTCGGCTACGCGTCGCCGAAGCTGCTCAAGACACTGCCGGTCGTGCGTGATCTGGATCTCCACCGCCAGCGCCCAATACGCGATCGACGGCATCCGTCCCGGCACCACCGTCGCCGCGGCCGAGCAGGCGCTGAAGCTGGGGGCCGTGTTCGTGATCGGAGCCAACGACTGGTACCTCGCCCCCGTCCCCGGCGCAACTGCGGTGTTGAAAGTCAGAGACGGTGTGGTGCAGGAGATCGGGATCGCCGTCAGCGCCCTGACCCGCACGCACAAAGCACAACGCACCTTCCTCACATCGTTCTCATAGCCGGTTCCCGCCACCACGCGCACCCCCCTATCCACCGAAACGGGCAGTCTGCCGGGGGTCTACCCAGACCGCTCCGTCGGGCTGCTTGCGGCAGTCTCGGCGAGCCGTTTGGCGCGGCCGAGACTGCTGGTTGGGAACCTGCGACGCGAGGTCGCAGGTTCCCAACCAGGAGTCTCGCGGGCCTCTGACCGGCGAGTGCATAACACCAGCGGACGGACGGTCGTCGTCCGCAGCCTGCGCGGCGGGACCTCGACGCCGCCTACGCCGCGACGCCGGAGCGATTCGTCCGCCGGCCGCCGACGCCGCCGCCACTGCCGACCGCCGCGTGAATCAACAGGCCCACCACCGAGGAGGCTGCTCACCAGATCTTGACGACCGACCGTCTCAATCGACTTGACAGGCTCCGTGCGAGCCTCCAAGATGGGAGTTGCGATGTGCGGTCTGCTG
>CALAQT010000169.1 GCA_937888775.1 uncultured Actinomycetes bacterium
CGACGCTCTTCCGATCTTGGCGATCGTGCTGGTGGCCGGCGGGGCGTGGCTGTGGCTGCGCGACTCATCCCTGGTGGCCGTCGACAGCGTCACGGTCACCGGGGAGAGCGGACCGGACGCGGGCCAGATCCGCTCGGCGCTGAGCGCGGCAGCTCGCAACATGACCACGCTGGACGTGCAGATGAACCAGCTGCGGATGGCCGTCGAGCCCTATCCGGTGGTCAAGGACCTGAGCGTCAGCACGCAGTTCCCGCACGGGATGCGGATCCGGGTGATCGAGCAGGTGCCGGTCGCGATCGTCGCGGCCGGGGGTCACAGGATCGCCGTCGCCGGCGACGGGACGCTGTTGCACGACGTCATCCCCAGCGCCTCGCTGCCGACGATCGCGCTCGGGGTCGTGCCGGGCGGAACCCGCCTGACGGGCACGGCCCGCACCGAGGCGAGGCTGGTCGCGGCGGCGCCGTATCAGCTGCTGGCCAGGATCGGGCAGCTCTCAACCTCCTCCGCTCACGGTCTCACCGCGCAGCTGCGTGACGGTCTGAGCCTCTACTTCGGCTCCGCCGGCCAGCTGGGCGCCAAGTGGGCCGCGGCGGTTGCGGTGCTGGGCGACCCGGGGTCCGCCGGCGCCCCGTACATCGACGTCACCGACCCCGCCCGTCCGGCCCCGGGGGGCGCGTCAGTCCCCGGCGCCGCAGCCTCGAGCCCCACCGCTTCCGGCGCCGCGGGGAACTCGGCCACACCGCCGCCGGGTCCACCAACGGGGGCTAAGGGCTCGCGCCGATCTCCTAACCCTCAGCTAGAGCTTTACCCCATGCCCGGGGCAACACTCTCGGCCTGATCGAGAATTCCTCGTTCTGCAACGAACGTTGCGAACTTGCCGCCGCGTTGACTTCATGCATCGTCAGGCCATAACGTGGCAAACTGCCGCAAACAGCGGCCGAGTGATAAACACTCGACTTTATCTCGAGGGTCGGACGAAACGATATGGAAAGCGGAAGTTATCTGGCAGTCATCAAGGTCGTCGGCGTCGGCGGCGGCGGGACCAACGCCGTCAACCGGATGGTCGACGCGGGACTGCGCGGCGTCGAGTTCATCGCCTGCAACACCGACGCCCAGGCACTGGCGATGTGCGATGCCGACATCAAGCTGAACATCGGCCACGATCTGACCAAGGGCCTCGGCGCGGGCGCCAACCCTGACACCGGTCACGGCGCGGCAGCCGAATCACGCGACGACATCAAGGAGGCGCTGAAGGGCGCCGACATGGTGTTCGTGACGGCCGGCGAGGGGGGCGGCACCGGCACCGGCGCGGCCCCCGTGATCGCCGAGATCGCCAAGAACGAGATCGGGGCGCTGACCGTGGGCGTGGTGACCCGGCCGTTCTCGTTTGAGGGCAGCCAGCGCGCCCGCCAGGCCCAGGAGGGCATCCAGCGCCTGCGGGAGAACGTCGACACGCTGATCGTGATCCCCAACGAGAAACTGCTCGCGATCGTCGAGCGCCGCACCACGATCCTCGACGCCTTCCGTGAGGCCGACAACGTGCTGCGCCAGGGCGTGCAGGGGATCACCGACCTGATCACGATCCCCGGCCTGATCAACCTCGACTTCGCCGACGTGCGCACGATCATGCAGGACGCCGGCAGCGCCCTGATGGGAATCGGCACCGCCAGCGGTGAGAACCGCGCCGCCGAGGCCGCCAAGATCGCGATCTCCTCCCCGCTGCTGGAGGAATCGGTGGAGGGGGCGATGGGCATCCTGCTCAACATCACCGGCGGACACGACCTCGGCCTGTTCGAGGTCAACGAGGCCGCCGAGATCGTCCAGGGCGCCGCCGACGCCAACTCCAACATCATCTTCGGCGCGGTGATCGACGACGGGCTCGGCGACGAGGTCCGCGTGACGGTGATCGCGACCGGCTTTGATCACGGCCACGCCAGCCCCACCACTGCGCGCGAGAGCACCCGCAAGGCCAGGCGCGACCGCGACGTGACGATGGACGACCGCCAGCGCTCCTCGCTGGAGATCCGCGACGACGAGATCGACATCCCGTCGTTCCTGCGCGACCGCTGAGCGCGCGCCCGGTCCCCGGCCGCCGGTCTGAGTTCCGGGTCGGTAGCCTGCTTGGGGTGACCCTCGCCGCGGATACGCTGCGCCGGACCCCGCTCTATGAGCGTCACGCCCAGGCAGGCGCCAGGCTGGTCGGGTTCGCCGGCTGGGAGATGCCGGTCCAGTACTCGGGCATCCGCCAGGAGCACCTCGCCGTGCGCCGCTCGGTCGGAGTGTTCGACGTCTCGCACATGGGCCAGATCGAGACCAGGGGCCCGCAGGCGCAGGCGCTGCTGCAGCGCCTGCTCTCCAACGATCTGCGGCGCCTACCGGAAGGCGGTGCTCAGTACAGCGTCCTGTGCCGCCCCGACGGCGGCGTGCTCGACGACCTGTTCACCTACCGCCTGGCCGAGTGCCATTTCCTGACCATCACCAACGCGGCCAACCATGAGCGCGATCTCGCCTGGTTTCACAGCCACGCGGCGGAATTTGACGTCGATGTGGTCGACCGCCTGCAGGACTTCGCGATGCTCGCCGTCCAGGGGCCCCGGGCCCGGGCCCTGGTCGCCGGCCTGGCCGACGGCGGCCTGCCGCCGCGAATGCACTGCGCTGAGCGCACCGTGGCAGGAGTGGCGATGTTCGTCTGCGGCACCGGCTACACCGGCGAGGACGGGGTGGAGCTGCTGCCGGCCCCGGCGGCCGCGCCGAGGGTGTGGGACGCGCTGGTCGCCGCCGGCGCCACTCCCGCCGGGCTCGGCGCGCGCGACACGCTGCGCCTGGAGGTCTGTTATCACCTCTACGGCAACGATCTCAGCCAGGCGCGCGGCCCGATCGAGGCGGGTCTGGGCTGGTGCTGTAGCGAGGCCACCGGCTTCATCGGGTCAGAGGCGGTCGCCGCCGTCCGGGCCAAGGGCCCGACGCAGCGGCTGGTGGCGTTCACGATCGAGGGCGCCGGGATCGCCCGCCAGGGCAATCCGGTGATCGGCGGCGGCGAGGTCACCAGCGGCACGTTCTCGCCCTGCCTGGAGCGGGGGATCGGGATGGCCTACGTGCCGGCCGAGCGCGCGCAGCCCGGCACCCGTCTGGAGATCGACGTCAGGGGCACGCCCCGGATGGCGATCGTGCAGCGCAAGCCCCTCTACGCAAAGGAGTCCTGACGATGGCCGAGGCCAGCTACCCCGACGACCTGCTCTACCACTCCGAGCACGACTGGGCGCGCGTGGAGGGCGATCAGGCGACGTTCGGGATCACCTGGTACGCGCAGGACGCGCTCGGCGAGGTGGTGTTCTTCGATCCGCCGCAGGTCGGCGCCCAGCTCACCAAGGATGACTCCTACGCCGAGGTCGAGTCCGTCAAGGCGGTGTCTGACGTGATCGCGCCGCTTTCGGGCGAGATCGTGGCGGTGAACGAGGCGCTGGCCCAGACGCCCGAGCAGATCAACGAGGACCCCTACGGGGAGGGCTGGCTGGTCAAGGTCAAGCTCTCTGACCCGTCGCAGGCCGACTCGCTGATGGACGCGGCCGCCTACCAGGCGGGCCTGGATTGAGCCGCTACACCTCAGCCACCGATGAGGACCGCCGGGAGATGCTGGCCACGATCGGCGTGCAGTCGATCGAGGAGCTGTTCGCCGACATCCCGGCTGCACTGAGGCTGGCGCGCCCGCTGGCGCTCGATGACGGGCTTTCCGAGCAGGAGGTCTACGCGGAGCTGCGCGCGCTGGCGGCGCGCAACGTGTCGGCCGAGGATCAGCTCTCGTTCCTGGGGGCCGGGATGTATGACCATTACGTCCCCGCGCTGGTCGACGCGATCACGTCGCGCTCGGAGTTCCTGACCCCCTACACGCCCTATCAGCCCGAGATCTCCCAGGGCGGCCTGCAGGCGATGTTCGAGTACCAGACGGCGATCTCCGAGCTCACCGGTCTGCCGGTCTCCAACGCCTCGGTCTACGAGGGGCCCAGCGCGGTGGCCGCCGCCGGCTACGTGGCCAAGCACGCCAACGCCGGGCGCCGGCGGTTCGTGGTCTCCCGTGGCGTGCACCCCCACGCCCGTGAGACGCTGCGCACGATGTCCCACGGCTTCGGCATGGAGGTCTCAGAGGCGCCGCTGTCGCACGGGCTGACCGCGTTGCCCGCGCTCGGCGACGACGTCAGCGCGGTGATCGTCCAGCAGCCCAACTTCCTCGGCGCCGTGGAGGACGTGCAGGCGCTCGCCGATGCCGCCCACGGCGCCGGCGCGCTGGCGGTCTGCTCCTGTGACCCGTTGCCGCTGGCGTTGCTGCGCTCGCCCGGCGAGTGCGGCGTCGACATCGCCGTCGGCGAGGGGCAGACGCTCGGCAACCGGCTGGACTTCGGCGGCCCGTCGTTCGGCTTCTTCGCGGTCACCGAGGCGCTGATCCGGCGCATGCCGGGCCGGATCGCCGGGGAGACCCGCGACGTGGACGGCAAGCGCGGCTTCGTGCTCACCCTGCAGACGCGCGAGCAGCACATCCGGCGGGAGAAGGCGACCTCGAACATCTGCACCGCGCAGGCGCTCAACGCGCTGGCCGGGGTGATCTACCTCAGCTGGCTGGGCGCGAGGGGGATCGTCGAGCTGGCCGAGCTGATGGCCCAGCGCACCGCCTACGCGCGGGAGCGGCTGGTCGCGCTCGACGGGGTCAGCGCGCTGCACGAGCAGCCGGTGGTGCGCGAGTTCGCGCTGACGCTCGACGCCGACGTCGCCGCGGTGATCGCGCGCTGCACCGAGCAGGGGGTCCATCCCGGCTACGCCCTGAGGCGGGATTACCCCGAGCACGAGCACGGCCTGCTGGTGGCGATCACCGAGCAGCGCAGCCGCGCCGACATCGACCGCCTGGCCGACGTGCTCGGCGCCGCGCTGCGCGCCGAGCGCGGCGCCTACCACGGGGCCACCGCATGAACAATCTGAACGCCGCCGCTGCCGCCGACGACGAGCTGACGATCTACGAGCGCTCGCGGCCTGGCCGGCGCGCGTTCGTAGCCCCGGCGCTGGACGTGCCCCAGCGCCCGCTGGACGAACTGGTGCCCGCGCGGCTGCGCCGCGTCCGGCCGCCCCGCCTGCCCCAGGTCTCAGAGCCGGAGATCGTGCGCCATTACAACCGCCTGTCGAAGCGCAACTTCGACCTCGACACCGGCTTTTACCCGCTCGGCTCGTGCACGATGAAACACAACCCCAAGCTCCACGAGCGGGTGGCCGCGCTGCCCGGCCACGCCCGGCTGCATCCGCTCCAGGAGCCGCGCCACGCCCAGGGCGCGCTGGAGCTGATGTGGCGCCTGCAGCACGCGCTGGGCGAGATAGCCGGGCTGCCGCACGTCTCGCTGCAGCCCTCGGCGGGCTCGCACGGAGAGCTGACCGGGGTGCTGCTGACGCGCGCGCTGCACGAGGACCGAGGCGAGCAGCGCACCCAGGTGCTGACCCCCGACACGGCCCACGGCACCAACCCCGCCACCGTGACGATGGCCGGCTATCAGGTGGTCCATGTCGGCACCGACGCCCACGGCAACATCGATCTGGACGACCTGCGGGCCAAGGCGACCGACGACGTGGCCTGCCTGATGCTGACCAACCCCTCGACGCTGGGTCTGTTTGAGCCGGGGATCGAGGAGATCGAGCGGATCGTGCACGGGGTCGGCGCGACGCTCTACTACGACGGCGCCAACCTCAACGCGATCATGGGCATCTGCCGGCCCGGGGACATGGGCTTTGACATCGTGCACTTCAACCTGCACAAGTCCTTCACCCAGCCCCACGGGGGCGGGGGCCCGGGATCGGGGCCGATCGCCGTGTCAGAGCGCCTGGAGCCGTTTCTGCCCCGCCCGCAGGTGGTGCGCCGCGACACCGGCCCCAACGGCGCGGGGTCAGATTCCGGCCCGGCCAACGGCGGCGAGGGCGAGGCGTTCTACGACCTCGATTACGAGCGCCCCAAGTCGATCGGGCGCGTGCGCGGATTCCAGGGCAACTACGGCGTGTTCGTGCGCTCCTACGCCTACATCCGCTCGCTCGGCGCCCCCGGCCTGCGCGAGGTGTCAGAGGTGGCGGTGCTCAACGCCAACTACCTGCTGGCGCGGTTGCGCCGCGAGGGGGTGATGCAGTACCTGCCGGAGGCTTACGAGCGGATCTGCATGCATGAGTTCGTGCTCTGCGGCGCACCGATGAAGCGCGAGCTGGGGATCCGCACGCTGGATCTGGCCAAGCGCCTGCTGGACTTCGGCGTGCACCCGCCGACGGTCTACTTCCCGCTGATCGTCGAGGAGGCGCTGCTGGTCGAGCCGACGGAGACCGAGACCAAGGAGACGCTGGACCGCTTCGCGGAGATCGTCGCGGAGATCCTGCACGAGGCCCGTGAGGACCCGGAGGTCGCCCGCCACGCCCCGTACGGCACCCCGGTCCGGCGCCTGGACGAGGCCGGTGCCGCGCGTCGGCCGGTGCTGCGCCAGCCGCTCTGACAAAAACACAATTAATTAAATATGTTGTTTTCGCGTGCGTCGACCCACAGGACGACCCGCACCCGCTAGGCCCGGTTCGGCGCTCCACGTCGTAGGCTTCCGGCGATGCGGTTTGTGATCTACGGGGCCGGCGCGATCGGCGGGGTGGTCGGTGCGCGGCTGGCTCAGGCCGGGTTCGACGTCGCGCTGATCGCGCGCGGCGCACACCTGGAGGCGATCAGGCGCGATGGCCTGACGCTGGAGACCCCGGTCGAACGGGTTCTGCTGGACCTGCCCGCCGCCGAGCATCCGGCGGCGGTCGACTGGCGCCAGGGCGACGTCGTCTGCCTGGCCACCAAGAGCCAGGACAGCGCGAGCGCGCTGGCGGCGCTGAAGATCGCGGCCCCGCCCGGCCTGCCGATCGTCTGCATGCAGAACGGGGTTGAGAACGAACGCCTGGCGCTGCGGCTGTTTGAGGACGTCTACGGCGCCGTGGTGATGGTGCCGGCCGCGCATCTGGATCCCGGCGTCGTCCAGGCGTTCGGGGCGAACCTGACGGGCATGATCGACATCGGCCGCTATCCCCACGGCGTCGACGAGCGCTGCGAGGCGATCGCTTGCGCGCTGGCCGCCTCCAAGTTCAACTCTCGCGTGCGGGCCGATGTGATGCGCCACAAGTACGCCAAGCTGATCGTCAACCTCGGCAACGCGGTCGAGGCGCTGTGCGAGCCCGGCCCGGATGCCGACGAGCTCGAGCGCCGGGCCCGCGAGGAGGGCAGGGCGGCGCTGAGCGCCGCGGGGATCGAGTTCGTGGCCGAGGAGGTCGATGACGTCCGCGGGCGCTGGGAGCGGATGCAGGTGTCACAGATCGCGGGCCGCGAGCGCGCCGGGTCCTCCAGCTGGCAGAGCCTGGCCCGCGGCTCGGGCGCGATCGAGACCGACTATCTCAATGGCGAGATCGCGTTGCTGGGCCGCCTGCACGGCGTTCGGGTGCCGGTCAATGCGCAGCTGTGCGAGCTGGCCGATCGCGTCGCCGCCGCCGGCGGATCACCGGGGCAGCTCCCGGCCGAGGAAGTGCTGGCGGCCGCCTAGTGCAACGTTCCGGAAATCTCTTTGCGCTCTGGCGGCGTCTGGACGCGCCGTGGACCCGTCCGCCGGCCGCCGAGTACGTTGAGTACGAGGCAAGCCGGCGGACGGGCCCAGCCACGCCCAGCCACTCGCCAGACCATCAAAGAGACTTCCGGAACGCTGCACTAGTGCAGCGTTGCGCAACAGCGGTGCACCGGTGAGCGTGGCGACCAACGAGTTGATCGTGCCCGCCGCCGCGGAGATCGCCGAGCGCGCCGAGCGCGAGCTGGACGCCCTGGTGGCAGTCTCCTCGCCGTCGGGCGACGTGGAGGGAGCCGAGGCGGCGCTGGCGATCTGCGCCCTGCTGCTGCCCGACGGCGCGCGGATCGAGCGCCCGCCGTGCTCCACGCCCGGCTCAGCGCCTGACCTGCTGGCCACGCTGCCCGGCGGCGGCCGCCGCCGGATCATGCTGCTCGGACACGTCGACACGGTCATCGGGCACGGCGAGCATCAGCCGGTGCGGCGTGAGGGCGAGCGCCTGTACGGCACCGGCACGGCCGACATGAAGGGCGGCGACGTGCTGGCGCTCGGCGTCGCCCGTGCGCTGGGCGCCCATCCGGAGTCCTTCGCCGAACTGGCGGTGCTGATGGTCACCGACGAGGAGTGGCGCACCGCCGAGTTCGTCCACGCGCAGCGGCTGGCCGGCTATGACGCGTGCCTGTGCTTTGAGGCCGGCGAGCGCACCGCGCGAGACGAGGATGCGGTGGTGGTCCGCCGCAAGGCGGCGGGCACGCTGCGGGTCACCGCCACCGGGCGCGCCGCGCACTCGGGCAGCGCGCCGGAGCGCGGCCGCAACGCGCTGCTGGCGCTGGCCCAGACGGCCCGCACGGTGGCCGCACTGCACGATCCCGGCGGGCCCGATGCGCTCAGCGCCGTGCCGACGGTGATGCGCTCCGGCGAGGCATTCAACGTCGTCCCCGCCTCGGGCGAGCTGATCTTCGATCTGCGGGCCACGACGCTGGACGCCTTCGAGCCCGTGGTCGGCGCGGTGGCGGACGAGATCGATGGCGTGGCGCTGCACGCTGCGATGGAGCGCCGCTGGCCCGGCATGGACACCGACGAGATCGTCGCGCCGCTGCTGGCACGGGCCTCGGCCGGGCTCGGACGCCCGATCGTGGGCATTGCCCGCGGGGGCGCCAGCGACGCAGCCCACTTTGCGGCGACGATCCCGCTGACCGTGGACGGGCTGGGGCCGCGCGGCGGCGGCGCTCACACGCCGGAGGAGTTCGTGCTCAGCGAATCGCTGCGATCCCGCGCCGAGGTGGCGCTGGCGGTGGCGCTGGCGGCCCTGGTTTCGTGATCGCAGATTTGCAATCACGAAACTCGCCGACGGCTGACCGGCACGGCCGGATAGCACGGTTTGGCATGCTTTAGCCATGAGCACCACCACCCCGCCGACCAAGAAGCGGGCCCTCCCCGGGGTCAACCGCAAGCGACTGCTTCCGGGAGACAACGCCAAGCAGTCGATCGAGGGCCTGATTCTGCTGGCCGGGATCGTCGCGCTGATGTGGCTGCTCGAGGCGATCAACACCCTGGACCACAACGGGCTCAACCACGGCGGGGGGATCCAGCCCCGCAACGTCTCTGACGTGTGGGACATCTTCACCGCCCCGTTCCTGCACGTCAGCTTCCAGCATCTGATCGACAACACGGTCCCGTTCGTGTTCATGGGCGTGATCATCGCGCTGCGCGGAGCCATCAGGCTCGCGCTGGTGACCCTGATCGTGATCGTGATCGGCGGCCTGGGCACGTGGCTGATCGCCCCGGGTGACACCTCGACGGTGGGTGCCAGTGGGGTCGTGTTCGGCTACGCCGCCTACCTCTTCACTCGTGGGGTGTTCAACCGCAGCCTGCTGGAGATCCTGACCGCGGTCGTGGTCGGGGTCGTCTGGGGCGGCGCGCTGCTGTCCAGTCTGGTACCGCACAACGGGATCTCCTGGCAGGGCCACGCCTGCGGGGCGCTCGGCGGAGTGATCGCGGCGTGGTGGCTGTCGCCGGGGCGCGCGGGCAGCCCGCGCCGGGGCGCCGGCCCG
>CALAQT010000170.1 GCA_937888775.1 uncultured Actinomycetes bacterium
CCGCTCAGATCCTTACTGCAAGCGCCGCGATCCAGGCGCTACTGCAAGATCGAGGTGTGGGAAGGCGAGTCGGTGTCACTGGAGACGCGAGAGCGACGCCGGGATGGCGTCCTGGTTGACGTCGCGGTCACGTGTTCTCCGCTGCGCGACGATGCGGGCCAGGTCACGGGTGTCGTGTCGGTTGTACGCGACGTAGGCGAATCCAGTCGAGACGCGGAGCGACTGGCCCAGGCCGAGTCGCGCTTTGCCGGCGCGTTCGACGCGGCATCGACCGGTATGGCGCTTGTCGCGCCCGACGGTCACGTCCTCGCGGTGAATCCGGCGTTGTGCAGGCTGCTGGCTCGGGACGCGGAGACGCTGTTGGTCAGCTCGTTTCAGGAGCTGACGCATCCCGACGACCTGGCCGCCGATGTTGAGCAGTTCGAGCGAGCGCTCGCGGGCGAGATTGACAGCTACCAGATCTCCAAGCGGTACTTGCTGCCGGATGGCGGGATCGTGTGGGGGCTTCTGACCCTCACGATCGTGCGCGATGCCAGCGATGCGCCGCAGCATTTTGTCGCCCAAGTCCAGGACATCACCGATCGCAAGACCTCCCAGGGCGAGCTGCGGCGCTATGCCGCCCAGCTGCAAGCGCTCTCAAAGCAGGATCCGGTGACCGGGCTGCTTAACCAGCGTGCGTTCGAGGTCGTGCTCGACCAAGAGTTGCATGTGCTCAACGCCGGGGGCAGCCGATGCAGCGTCCTGCTGGTTGAAATCGACGGCGACGATGCGGCAGTGACTTCCGCGGCAGACACCCTGGCACGCGCAAGTCGTGACGCAGACCAGTTGGCGCACCTTGGTCACGGCGAGCTCGCGGTGCTTCTTCCCAGTGTCGACACGCGAACCGCGACGGCGATCGTGAAGCGGATCGGCGAGGCGCTCGGGCACCAGAGCATCCGCAGCTCGCACGCCACCGCTCGTCCCGGCGAGAGCGCTCGTGGGCTGTTGGAGAGAGTTCGCCAGAAGCTCCCGGACTACGACTGGTCGCGTCTGGGCGGACGCAGGCCGAGCGCGCCGGAAGGGATCGCTCGGTTGCTGGAGGTCGCACGCGTGCAGCTCGGCATGCCGCTCTCGTTCCTGACGCGCGTGTGCGGCGACGAATACACCTTTGTGCGCTTCTCCGGGGAGCAGGAGCGATTTGGAGTCGCGGAGGGCGACGCGATGCCGCTGGCTGGCTCGTACTGCCAGCGGATGCTCGACGGGCGCATCGGCGCGACGGTCGCGGACCTCGCGGCTGACCCCGAGACACTCGACCTCCAGCTCACGAGGAGGCTGGGGCTGCGTGCCTACGCGGGCGTTCCCGTTCGCTTGCGCTCGGGTGAGATCTACGGGACGCTGTGCGGCGTCGACACTCGCCCGCACCCAGAGCTCAGCGAGCGCCACGCTGAACTGCTCGGCTTCCTGACCGACCTCACCGCCGAGCTGATCGAGGACGAGACAGACCAACCGGAAGCCCGACGCGTACAGGCGGGCGTCACCGGCGTCCGCACGCTGCTGGTCGCGCTGGAAGCACGCGACTTCTACACCAGCGCGCATTCCAAACAGGTCGTCGAGCTCGCGTCAGCCGTTGCCCGGCGCCTCGGCCTCGACCAAGACGCAACCCGCGACGTGGAGCAGGTCGCTCTTCTCCACGACATCAGCAAGGTGGGCATCCCGGACGCCATCCTCCAGAAACAGGGTCCACTCGACGACCAGGAGTGGCAGCTGATGCGCCAGCACCCAGTTGTCGGAGAGCACATCATCGCCGGCACACCCGGGCTATCGCATCTCGCCCCGGCCATGCGCGCCGAGCACGAGCACTGGGACGGCAGTGGCTACCCCGACGGCCTGGCCGGCGAGCAGATCCCCCTCGCGAGTCGCATCACGCTCGCGTGCGACGCCATGAACGCAATGACCAGCGACCGCCCCTATCGCCCGGCGATGACGCTCGAATGCGCCCAGCAGGAACTTCGAGTCTGCGCCGGCACCCAATTCGACCCGCAAGCCGTCAAGGCGCTCCTGGCCGAAGTCGCAACGTCCCGGCGGGTGGCCGGTGCCGCTCAATCAAGCTGGCCACACGAACGTCAGTGAGTCAGACCCTGTTCTGCTGACAGCGAGCCCGAGCACCCGGCTCAGCTCTCGGGCCGGGTGAGCTGGTAGCCGCGCGCGGCTTTGGTTACCTCGCCGCTCTTGGCGAGCTTGGAGAGTGTGGTGCTGACGGTCGCCCGACCCAGACCAGTGGCGGCGGCGACATCCCCGGCGGTCATCGCTTTACTGTCAGACAGCGCCGCGAGGACCGCGTTCTTGGTCGCGCCCGGCGCGGTGCGAGCTCCGGCAGTTGGCGTCTTTGCCGAGCGCGAAGCCTTCGGCCGCTGGGCCGTGGGGGTCTTAGGCTGCGTCGTGGTGCTCTTGGCGACTGACGAGCCCGAGGTGCCCGTCGAGCGAGTTGTTCCCTGCGCCTTGGCTCCCGTCGGCTTGGATGCTGTCTGCGCAGACGGCGGCGCACCGTCGCGCGAGCCGAGCGCCACCAGTGCGTGGCGGAGCTTCTCCGCTTCGCCCAGCAACTGGTCAAGGCGCTCTTGGATGTCGTGTCGAATGCGATCGATCAAGGTTTGTCCACGCTCCTAGGTCGAAAGATGAATGATCCTACACCCGAACCGCTGCCCGAGGGGGGCGTGGGTGTCAAGTCTCGGCCTGCCGCCGCCGCGGGCTCGCATTTACCCGCTGGCAGAACTGGTCGCGCGGACGCGTGCTAGGTACTCTGGATCCGTGGACGGCTTGCTGGCGTTGGAGACGCTCGCGGTTGCGGTGTCGGCTGGTGTGCCGGTGTTGCTGTGGGGCAGCCCGGGGATGGGCAAGACATCGGCCGTGGTCGCGCTGGGCGAGACGTCAGACACGAAACTGCCGGCGGGAATGTGCGTAGTGGCGGCTGCCAACCCGCCAGACGAGGCGGTTGTGGGCTTGAGACCGGGACGAAACGGAGGTGTCGGTGATGTCAGAGCTGTTGCAGTGGAGCGGCGCGGTCGTGGTGTTGATTGCGTTCGCGCTTTCCCAGTGGGGCGTCTGGTCGGTCCTCTCCTATCGGTATCTCGTGTTCAGCCTTGTGGGTGGGGCGGGCCTTTCCGCCGCGGCCGCGCTAAGCCACCAGTGGGGTTTCGTCTTGCTAGAAGGCGTATGGGGCCTAGTCGCGGGTTGGAGCATCTCGTCGCGTCTCCGTGGGCGCGACGTGCGGGTTCCTATGGCTTAGAAGGCAGGCCACGGCAGGTCCGCCGCAGCGTCTTGTCCGCTGAAGGCTTGCGCGAGCCAGGCGTACCTAGCGCGTCAGGACGAAGGCGCTGTCGGCCATCACCGCGTTGGTCCCGCGCGCGGTCAGCCTGCCTTGCGCGGTCACCCGCAGCTTCCTGGCGCCCATCAGCCTTGCCCTGCCGCGACGGGTCAGCCGCAGCTTGACCGGCGCCGCTCCCGCGTGGGCGAAGCTCGTAGTGGCCGTGGCGATCAAGATCGGGGTCCGCCTGACGCGTGCCAGGTGGGCGCCGGGCGGAACTATGTACCACCCGATGGTCAGGCGACCCGCGCTGAGAGCGGTGAGCGAGAACGCATAGCCGCCGTGTTGAAGCAACGCCGCGATCCTGGCCCGTCTTCCAGAGGGAACCAGTGCTCTGCGCAGCAGCGCCCTCAGCTGCGCCGCGCGCGCGGACGGAGCCGGGTTGCCGACAACTGCATTGCCGTTCGCGTCGACCGCCGCACAAAGCAACGCGGACGCACAAGCCAGGCCGGTGAGCGACCTCAGACCGATGTTGTCGGTTGTCCACACGGAGGCGGTTGCATCAAGCGTCGTCGCCATCTCCCCAGACGCCTCGCCTCCGACACAGAGCGCAGCGGACGGGCACCAAACGCGCGACAACTCGATGCCGTTTCCGGTAGCGCTCCACGCCGGAACACCGCCGGCCGGATCGCTTGACGTCAATATTTCCGTGCCATCGACCACGATGCAGAACCGGCTTGCCCGGCAGGCAACCGAGGTCAGGGCCGTCGTCCCGTCGATGTCTGCCACAGTCCAGGCGGAGGCTCCGCCCGTGGGGTTCGTGGATGTCACGACGTTCCCGGCGTCGTCCGCCGCCACGCACAAGGACTCAGAGGAACATGAAACGTCGACGAGGCTCGCCGCGGATCCGCTCGGGGTGACGGTTTGATCGACGCTGGTCACCGTCCAGACCGCTGCTCCGGCGCCAGGATCGGTTGAGCTCACGACGTTCCCGGCGCGGTCAACCGCCACGCACAGCGACGTCGACGGACAAGAGACCGCGGATAGGGCGTTGAGTCCATCGACATTGGTTACCGTCCAGGCGTGCGCTCCTGCGGTCGGGGCGACGGATGTGACCACGTCTCCGGCGCCGTCCACGGCCACGCACAACGAACTCGACGGGCAGGAGACACCGGACAGTCCCGCGCCATCCACCGGGTTGACCGACCAGGTGCCCGGCCCGCGGGCGGGGTCGCTCGACGTGAGGACGTTCCCGTCGGCATCGACAGCGATACAGGTTCGCGATGGACACGAGATCCCGGACAGCGCGTTGCTCCCGTCGATCCATTCGACCGACCACGCCCCGGCGCCCGCGGTCGGGTCGGTCGAGGTGACCACATTGCCGTCGCTGTCGAAGGCGACGCACAGAGCGCGCGTCGTGCACGACACTCCGTAACCGCCGGCGAGCAGGAACTGATCGCCAATGATGTCGTCCACATGAGTCAGCGTCCATGCGGACGCACCGCCGGTCGGGTCCGTGGAGGTCAGGACGTTGCCGCCGCTGTCAAACGCCACGCATAGTGAACGAGACGGGCACGCCACCCCCTCCATGCGGGGGGCGCTTGGATCGGCCACCGTGGTTTTGATCCACGCCGACCGGCCTGCGCCGGGGTTCGTCGAGGTGAACACGGTGGAGTTTGCGACGGCCACGCAGAACGACGGTGACGGGCACGACACCGCGTGGAGAGTGAACGGCCCATTCACGCCGGCTCGCCTCCAGGCGCTCGCACCGCCCGTTGGATTGGTCGAGGTGAGCACGTTCCCCGAGTCGTCGACCGCCGCGCACATCGAGGTGGTCGGGCACGCCACCCCTCTGAGGCCACCGAAGCCGGGGAGGGCGTCGATCCGCGTCAACTTCCAGGCAGAGCGGCCCGTGGTTGGTTTTCTGGACGTCAGCACATCTCCGGCTGTGTCGACCGCGACGCAGAACGACGTCGTCGGGCAGGAAACGCCCGACAATCCGGGCCGACCGCCTCCGGGCTGACCCACTGGGGACTTCGTCGCACTGTCAACGTGACTGAGCCTCCATGTGGGACGACCGCTGCCCGGGTTTGTCGAAGTGATCACGTTGCCCGAGCCGTCGACGGCGACGCACAGCGACGCCAACGGGCAGGACAAGCCCGCCAAACCTCCAGGCGAGAACAGGGACTGGTTGAAGCTGCTATCGACGTGAGTGAGCTTCCACGCGAAGGCCCCGGCCGTAGGATCGCGGGACGTCGCCACGTTCCCCTGGTTGTCAACCGCGACGCACAGCGAGGTGGACGGACAGGACACCGCAACCAGCGGAGTACGATTCGCCGCCGGCTGCTGGGCATCGTAAGGGGGCTGGTGATCGATCAACTCGGGCCCCGACCACGGCGATGCGGCCAGCGATTCGGCGGGTGCCAGGCAGGCCTGCGCCGCCAGGGCGCCCGCCACGATCAGCAGCAGGCGAATGAAGGCGGCGCTACGGGTCACGGCGGCGTTGCTCATCTCAGCGCGGCCTGGTAAGACCCGCCGTTCCGGGTCCAGGTGAGCAGCAGGGAGTTGCCCGACATACCGACGTTGGCGATCGATTGCCCGGAGCCGGGTGGCGCGCTGTCAATCACCCTCGTACCGCGATCGTCGTGGGCTAACAGCTGCTCGGATACGCAGGGAGTGGCCGGCGCGCAAACGGGGACGTCGACGGGTGCCGTCGTCCAGGCGGTCGTCGCGTTGGCGGTTGGATCAGCCGAGCCGAGTATGTCCCCGGCGCCGTCGACCGCGCCGCAGAGCGAGGCGGTTGGGCACGAGACGGCGTTCAACGGGCGGTATGGCACGACCCTGTTAAGGGCTCGCCACGCGGCAAATCCGCTCGAATCCACCGACAGGGCATCCAATCCGCCTCCTCCGTACTCTCCGCTGCAATCCTGACTGGAGAGCGGAGTCGAGCCGTCTCGGCTCAGATCGACAATGCTGATGCTGTTGTTGCAGGCCCCGTAGTGGTCGCAGCCGAAGAACTGAAGTGCGGCGAAACGGCCGGCCAGTTCGACGTGCGACACGCTCGTTCCGGCGTAACACCCTGCGGCGCTCATTCCGGAATACAGCATCCGCTGGCGGCCGATCGCGTGCAGACATCCGCGCACGGTCTGAGCGATGCCGTCCTGGGATGTACTGGTCGTGACGATCGCCTGCTGATCTTTGGCCAGGACCTGTGATCCCGATGGGGGCTTGCAGGAGCGGCCCCGCGACAGCGGCAGCGGCTGCCAGTCGACCGCTGATCCGGTGAGCGCGCCGACGCGCCGCGGGTGACCGCCGCCAGCAGCAACGACGTCCACGTCGTTCCCGGGGCCGAGGTACGCGATCAAACGGCCATCTGGTGACCAGGCTGGGAACGAGCCGCGGACAAGAAGTCGCGAGCGATCGTTGCGAACCTGGACGACCCACACCCACCCGTGCCGCACAAGCGCCAAACGAGAGCCATCGGGCGACCACGACGGTGAACCGCCCGGCGCGAGCCGCCGGAGTTGCTTGCCAGACGATCGGACGATCCACACGGACCCACCACGCACCAGTGCGAGGCGCCCCTTCGCCGACCAAACGGCGTCGGTGACGCGGCCCCTGACCACGAGCCGGCCATCGGCGCCGGTCAATCCGAGCTGCCAAAGCCCCGGCTGCGCGCGCCTCCCGCCAACCCCGAACGTGACGGCGGTCCCGCTGGTGGTGAACGCCGGGCTACGAGCCTGCAGAGTCGAGAGCGGAGCTCCCAGGAGGCACCACATGCACGTGCCGTCCGATGCCACGATCACGAGCCGCGAGCTGACCGCGTCCACGAATGCGAGCTCTTGCCCGTCGGGGGACCACCGCGCTTGGCCCGGCTTGCCGCACAGCGTCGAGTCCGTGCAGATCAGCTGGGCCACGCCGCTCCGAGGATCGACCAGCGCGAGTCCCTGGCCGTGCCGCGGCACCACCACCAGCCTGCCGTTGCGGCCGGGGAATGCCGCCCCGGCCGGCGAGGCCAACACCGCGGCCAATCCCCAGGTCGCGATTGCCAACAACCGAGCCATCCACAGGCGACGTGCACGCACACGGGCACAAACGAGGCACAGCGGCCGGAGTTCCGGTAGTGGTCGGAGGCGATGTGCCCGGGCAGCGTCTCAGCTACCGGCGACCAGCTGCAGCGGGGACCTGATGTCCGCTCCGCCACGAGCTCGGGGCCTGCGTAAAGGTGAGTTGACTCGAGCAAATCGAGATCGTGACTCGAATGCGTGGACCTTATGGCGCGAGAAGCTCGAGCTGCCAGCGGCCCTCGGTCTGCCGGGTGTAGCGCAGCCTGTCGTGGAGACGATCGTCGCGCTGCTGCCAGAACTCGAAGATCTCGGGAATCAGGCGGAAGCCACCCCAGGCAGCAGGCAGCGGCAGCTCCGCGCCCTCGTATAGGGCGGCGAGCTCGGCCACACGTTGCTCGAGCAAGCCACGGCTGTCGATCGTGCGGCTCTGCGGCGAGGCGAGTGCGCTCAGCTGGCTGCCGCGCGCCCGGCTACGAACGTATGAGGCTGACTCGCCAGGGCTCGTGCGTTCGACACGCCCCTCAATTCTCACCTGGCGTCCCAGCGGATCCCAATGAAACAGCAGCGCCCCGCGGGGATTGGCGGCGAGTTCGCGGCCCTTGCGGCTCTCATAGTTCGTGTAGAACACGAACCCGGATTCGTCAGCCTGCTTGACCAGCACCATCCGCACCGATGGCACGCAATCCGTGGTGGCGGTCGCCACAGCGGCCGCCTCAGGCGCCCGCACGCCGGCGCTGGCCGCCTGCTCAAACCAGCGCGTGAACTGCCGAAACGGATTGCGATCAACATCCTGCTCCCGCAGCGGCCGTCCGAAGTCCGACATGGCGACATTATCGGTGTATCGCGCCCTCCCCGTCCGGCGCGTCTCTAGCATTCGCGGCCGTGGCGACAGTCCTTTTGTATGGCGACACGATCCGGTATCCGTCGATGCGGCACGAGGTGCCGCTCGAGATCTTGGATCCGTTCCTGTTCGTCGCTCGGGACGATGAGAAACTCGTGCTGACTAATACCCTGGAGGCGCAGCGCATCACGCGCGTGCTGCCGGAGGCCGAGTTGCTTGTCGCCGATGAGCTTGGGTTCTTTGATCTGGTTCAGCAGGGCACGTCATACGATGAAGCGGAGCTCACGACGGTGGTCAGGGCGCTGCGCGCATGGGGCGTAGACCGCGCCGTCGTTGCGCGTGACCTTCCGGTCGCGGTCGCAGACTGGATCCGTGCGGCGGGCATCGCCATTGACGTTGACGGCCGGACGGTTGAGGCTCGCCGGCGCGTCAAGGCTCCGGCGGAGCTGGCCGGCATACGGCGCGCTCAGCGCGCTGCCGAGTCGGGCATGGCAGCTGCGGAGAAGCTGATCCGCGAAGCGAAGCGAGACGGTGGGCGCCTGAACCAGGGCGGCGAGCCGCTCACGGCCGAGGAAGTGCGCGCCGCGATCCGGACGGCGTGCGCCGCCGCGGGCGCGCCGGCGCCTCCGGACATCATGGTTGTCTCGGCGCTGTCCGGGGGTGGGCATGACCCCGGTTGGGGGCCTCTGCCTGCAGACCTGCCGATCACGATCGACCTGTGGCCGCGCGACGAAGTCAGCGGCTGCTGGGCCGATATGACACGCACGTTCGTGGCGGGCCAAATACAAGAACAGGTAGGCGAACTGCGCGACGTCGTCCGTGAAGCGCTGGAGGCGGCGCGTTCCGCCGCACGCCCAGGGATCACGGGCCGAGCCCTTTACGACATTGCCGCCGGGGTCGTCGAGCGTGCCGGTCACCCGACTCAGCGCACGCGTGAGCCCGGGCAGCGTCTAACCCACGGGTTCTATTTCAGTCTCGGACATGGAGTCGGACTGGAGGTGCACGAACCGCCAGGACTCGGACTCTCAGACACGGAAACGCTCCTCGCAGGAGACGTAGTCGCGATCGAGCCCGGGATCGAAGACCTGCCAGGAATTGGCGGGGTCCGTTACGAAGATCTCCTGCTCATAACCGAGCAGGGATGTGAGACCCTCACTCGTTACTCCTACGACCTGTGAGGCGCGCGCGTCCCAAGATCTTCCAGCGGCTGCTTGATCGCTTCAGCCTCACGCCGTCTGCGACCGTGACGAGCGATGACTCTACGCGGAATCTGGACGCAGCACGCGGCTTGGGCATGCCGACCGTTCAGGTTCCCGCTCGCCAGCGCCTAGAGACTTTCCCGCGCAGCTCGTACGCCGGGTTACAGTCCCTTCCACGGCAACAATGAGAACGGAGTGACGCAATGGCTGGAGACGCATTGTTCCTGGGTTGGGGTCAGGTCGTGCGGGGGCGCGAGCAGCTCGCGCTACAGGTTTTTCAGGAGAGCATCGCCTACTACGGCAAGCTGCAGGAGGACGGCCGGATCGATGGCTTCGACACGTTCCTACTGGCTCCGCATAGTGGTGACCTCGCGGGCTTCATCATCATGCATGGCGAGCAAGCTGCGCTCGACTCGGTGCGATCCAGCCCCGAGTTCCTGCGTGTCGTCAGTCGCGCAGGAGCCGTGGTTGACAACGTCGGAGTGGTGAGCGCTTACACCGGAGAGGCCCTGGCACAGGTTATGGGGCTGTTCGGCGAGATCTCGCAGGAGCTGCCTCAAGCGAAGTAGCCATCGCCGGGGGACAGGATTCCTGGGAGGGCACGCGTGCCGCGAGTCCAAGTGCGCTGTGATGCGCCCGCGCCCGCGGGAGATCGGTCACGAGCACCGCCTCTGAGACTGCGAACACCAGCGCCCACTCCCACACCCGCCCGGGGTCCAGCCCGGCTGCATGCCCGACCAGCTCACAGCGCTGCTTCACGCGCTCACCTGGTCGGTGGGTGACAGACCAGAACGCCGCATCTAGGCACGGATCCCCGACGCACGGGCGCGGGTCTATCGCCCGCCACTTCCCCTGCGCGTCGAGCAGGATGTTCTTGTTCATCAGGTCGCCGTGACACATCACCCTGCTCGGACACTGCTCGTGCAGCACCAGCGCCGTGTCGTACGCGGCGTCGAGGTCGAGATGGCTGATCAGCCCTCTGGCGTGGCTCGGCCCGTCGAGCTGCTGATGCGCGCGCTCAAAGCGCCAGCGCAGCTCCTGCCGGGCGTCAGGGACCGCCGCCGGAAAACGCTCCGTCGGGATCCGGTGAAGGGCCAGGAGCAGCTCGCCCGCGCGCCTGGCGTCGGCACCGTCATCATCGCCGGGGCGCACCGCCACACCCGGGCAGACGGCATCGAGCAGCAGCACGCTCCCGTCCTCGGTTGCGTACCGCAGCGCGCAGGCGCCAACGCCGGCCCACGCGGCGAGCGCAGCAGCCTCCGCGCGAGCGCTATCGGCGTCCGGCGCGGTCAGCTTCAACACGACTGCTGCTCCGTCGCGACGCCGTTTGCACGCCAGGGCAGCTGACAGCACCCCGCCGGGCATGATGCGGGCGTCGCGCAGGCCCAGGCGCGCCTGCCAGCAAGCCGCCAGCGACGGCAACTCGGCGAGGAACCGGAGTGCCCGCGGCCCGTCAAGGCGCTCGCGCTTCGCGATCAGCGCGTCGTCAACGCCGAGCACACCCAGGCCTTCCCGGTCCAGTGTGCTTCCTGTCGCCATGCTCTCGACGATAGACCCCGCGCACCTGGTCGCTGCAACAGCTTGCGGCGGAGACAATGAACCTCAAGGCTCTGGCTGACGACTGCTAGGCCGCATTACACACGCCGGTAGCGAACGTAAACCACGCGAGAGCCAAACGTCTGTGTCTCGGCCAGCTCCAGGTTGATCCTCTCGTCCAGGGCCGGGAAGTAAGGCGTACCGCCGCCCAGTACAACCGGACTGACGAACAGCCGGTACTCGTCGATGAGACCCAGCTTCGTGAGGGTGGCGGCCAGGCCAGCGCCGCCGACGGCCAGGTCCTTTCCTGGTTGTCCCTTCAGCTTGGCGACCTCTTCGGCGACGCTGTCCCTGACTAGCCTGGCATTGCCCTCGACTTTCTCGAGGGTCTTCGAGAACACGATCTTCGGCACGTTCTTCCAGATGCGAGCGAACTCCAGCTCGTGGTCTGGAGCCGACGGTTTCTCGTCGGCGGTCTCCCAGTACACCATCACCTCGTAAAGCCGCCGTCCACATAGGTGCGCACCCAACTCCCGTGTCTGCTGGTTATGGAACCGATGCAGCTCCTCGT
Source organism: uncultured Actinomycetes bacterium (assembly GCA_937888775.1). The sequence continues at coordinate 11,498 of CALAQT010000170.1, forward strand.
CGGGCGCCGACCAGTCGATCTCCCCGTCGGGTCCAGCGATGTAGCCGTCCAGCGACACTCCCATGGAATAGATCAGCTTCCGCATCACGATCCTCCTCGGTTGGCGCCCGTTCTTCGGTGATTCATGACCTTGCGCCGCCCCAGTTCCAATCGGTGACCGATCGATCAGGCGCTGCGTGAGCTTGAGGAGTGGGCAGTTTATTCTTTCGATCTTGATGGCTAATGGTTTGACGGGTGCAACGGCGTATGAGCGGAACGCCCTTGCGGCGGCTCGGGCTGGCGAGGGGGGTGCATTTGCCCGTCTCGTGGAGCCCTATCGCGGGGAGTTGCACGCGCACTGCTATCGGATGCTCGGCTCGGTGCATGATGGCGAGGATGCGCTGCAGGAGACGCTGTTGCGCGCGTGGCGTGGGCTGTCGCGTTTTGAGGGGCGCAGCTCGCTGCGCTCGTGGCTGTATACGATCGCTACGAACGCTTGCCTAAGCCAGATCGCGCGGCGACCCAAGCGGGTGCTGCCGATCGACTATGGTCCCGCGACTGATCCTCATGTCGCGCCCGGCGAGCCGATCGTTGAATCGGTGTGGCTTGAGCCCTACCCGGACGAGATGCTCGGCATCCAGGACGGCTGTGGCACACCTGAGGCGCGCTATGAGCGACGCGAGAGCGTGGAGTTGGCGTTCGTAGCCGCGCTGCAACATCTGTCGGCTAATCAGCGTGCCGTGCTGATTTTGCGCCAGGTGCTGGCGTTCTCGGCCAAGGAGACGGCGCAGATGCTCCAGACCACGGTCGCGTCGGTCAACAGCGCCGGGCAGCGTGCGCGAGCCGCCGTTGACGAGCGCGTTCCACAGCAGAGCCAGCAGGCGACGCTGAGCTTGCTCGGCGACGACGCTGTGCGCGAGCTCGTTGACCGTTATGTCGATGCCTGGGAGCGCTGCGATGTCGAGGCGTTTGCGGGGATGCTGGCCCAGGACGCCACCTTCGCGATGCCGCCGCTCGCAACCTGGTATCAGGGCCGCGACAGCATCGCGACGTGGGCCGCCGGCTGGCCTCTGTCAGGCAGATGGCGCTGGCGCACGGTGTTGGCGCGCGCGAACGGGCAGCCAGCCCTTGGTTTCTATGCGTGGGATGCGACGCAGGCGGCCTACATGCCGTTCGCGCTCAACGTGCTGAGCCTGCGCGCCAAGGAGATCAGCGACGTCACCGCGTTCGTGGCGCGCTCGACCCAGGCAACCGAACCAGAGGCCTACGAGCGCTGGCCCGAACAGCCCGCCGACCCCCGCCGGCTCACCACCACCTTTGAACAGTTCGGCCTCCCCGAGCGATTGAACTAGCCGGCCGGGTGGGTTGACGAGCGCCTATCGAACGGTTGTCTTGGGCCTAGACCCTATGGAGGATGATTCGCCGAGACGTTGAAGGCCGGACCTCAATCGCATT
>CALAQT010000171.1 GCA_937888775.1 uncultured Actinomycetes bacterium
GGCGAAGCTACCCCGCCACGTCCCTCACCTCACCCACGGAAGGAGCAGTAGCGCCTTTTTTCCCTCCCCAACGTAACGATCGGGCGTGTCGCCAGTCGGTTCGGATCATGTGCGCATAAGCACTGGGCCTGGCTCAGGGGATAATCGGCGACGCGAAAGCGCTGCATGCCCCTCTCCCCTCTTCTTGCCAGCTACGAGCACGTCCTGCTCGACCTCGACGGTTGCGTCTGGGTCGGCGACGTTCCGACCCGCCAGGCGCCGGCTGCGCTGGAGCGACTGCGAAGTGCAGGCAAGACCGTGTCGTTCTTGACCAATGACGCGCGCTCCACCCCGGAGGAGTACGTGCGCAAGCTCTGGGCGCTTGGTCTGCGGGCTTCGCTGGAGGAGATGGTCACCGTCGGCTCTGCGCTCCAGCATGTGTTGGCCGAGCGCCGGCCGCGCATCCCGACATACGTGATCGGCGCTCCGGCGATCTTCCGGCACGTGTCCGATGCGGGTGCGCGGATCGTCAACGGGACCGAACAGGCCGCCGAGGCCGAGATCGTCGTGATCGCCGGCCACGACGATTTCAGCTTCCAAGAGCTGCGGATCGCCACCCGGGCGGTGCTAGGCGGCGCGGAGATGCTCGCCACCGGTCGTGATCGCAACTTCCCCACTCAGAGTGGACCTTGCCCGGGGACGGGCGCGATCGCCGCCGCGATCGAATATGCGACCGAGCGCAGGGCCCGAAGCGTCGGAAAGCCCGAGGCGCAACTGTTCGAAACCGCGCTGGATCGCCTCGGGCCCGGCCGGTCACTGATGATCGGCGACCGGCTGGACTCCGACCTGGCCGGCGCCGCGGCGGCGGGCATCGACGGCGCGATCGTGCTAACGGGGGCCGCCACACGGCCGCAGGCTGAGGCGGCGACCGATCCGGCGCCGGTGGCGATCGCCGAAGATCTGTACGCGCTGGTGACTGCGTGAAGTTCGCGCTGATTGTCAACCCGGCCGCCGGCGGCGGTCGGGCCGGTCGCGCGCTGGCCGGGGTGCAGCAGGAGCTGACCCGCCTGGGCCTGGAGCATCGAGCCGAGCTCACCCGTGGCCTTGACCACGCCCGGGAGCTGGCGAGGGCGGCCGGTGACGCCGGCGAGGTCGCCGTCGCCTTCGGCGGCGACGGGCTGGTCGGCGCAGTGGCGGGGGCGCTGAAGTACGGCGACGGCGTGCTGGGAGTACTCCCCGGAGGCCGGGGCAACGACCTGGCCCGCACGCTGGGGATCTCTCAGGACCCGGTCAGCGCCTGCCAGGTGTTGGCCGGCGGTCAGGTGCGCCCGCTGGACCTGGGCGAGGTCGACGGCCGCACGTTCATCGGGATCGCCAGCTGTGGCTTTGACTCCGACGCGAACCGGATTGCCAACCAGACCCGGCTGATGCGGGGAAATCTCGTCTACGCCTACGGGGCGCTGCGCGCGCTGATCACCTGGCGACCGGCGACCTTCACGGTCGCGCTCGACGACGGCGTCCGGCGCACGGTGACCGGCTACTCGGTGGCCGCCGCCAACTCCAAGGCCTACGGTGGCGGAATGCGGCTCGCCCCGGATGCGTCCCTGCAGGACGGCCTGCTCGACGTGGTGATCGTCTCGCATACTCCCAAGCTCCGCTTTGCGCGGCTGCTGCCGACCGTGTTCTCAGGCGCGCACGTCAAGCAGCCGAACGTCGAGGTGCTGCGCGGCGCGGTGGTGGCGATCAGCGCCTCCCGTCCGTTCACCATGTACGCCGACGGGGACCCGATCGCCGAACTGCCGGTCACCGTCCGCGCACTGCCGGGCGCCGTCCGGGCGATCGTGCCCGTCTCGTGAACTCGATCGGCGCCAAGATCCTGGCCGCGCGCGCGGTCGGTGACCTGGCCCGTCGGGCCGGTCGCGGTGGCGGCACGAGCCTTCCGGGCAAGGTGCTGATCCGCCTCGCACCCGGGGCGATCGGGCAGCTGGCGGCGCGTCTGCCCCGCGGCACCGTCGTGATCTCGGCCACCAACGGCAAGACCACCACCGCCGCGATGGCTGCCTCGGTGCTGGAGCGGGCGGGGATCCGGCTGGTCCACAACCGCGCCGGGGCCAACATGGCCGGCGGCGTCGCCTCGACGTTGCTCACGGCCGCGCGGCGCGGGGACGCGATCGACGGCGAGCTCGGCCTGTTCGAGCTGGACGAGTTCTGGCTTGACCGTGTCGGCCCGCAGCTGCGCCCGGCGGCGATCCTGCTCGGAAACCTGTTCCGTGACCAGCTCGACCGCTACGGCGAGCTGGAGACGATCGCCGACCGGTGGGCGGCGATGGTCAAGGCGCTCGCGCCCGGTATCGGATTGGCGCTCAATGCCGATGATCCGCTGATCGCCGACCTCGGGCGGGGCCGATCACCGGTGACGTATTTCGGCGTCGAGGATCCCGCGATGGCGATTGCCGAGATGCAGCACGCATCTGACTCCAAGCACTGCCGGCGCTGCGGCGCCGCCTATCGCTATGAGGCGATCTACCTGGGGCACCTGGGCCGCTACAGCTGCCCTTCATGCGGGCAACGACGGCCTGATCCCGACGTTGCGGCCGAGGCGATCGAGCTGCACGGGACGCGCGGGGCGAGCTTCCGGTTGCGGACGCCGGCGGGCACGATCGCGATCGAGCTTCCACTGCCGGGCCTCTACAACGTCTACAACGCGCTGGGAGCCGCCGCCCTGTGCCTCACGCTCGGAGTCTCGCTGGAGACGGTCGCCGCCGGACTGGAGGGCGTGACCGCGGCCTTCGGACGCGCCGAGCGGATTCAGATCGCCACCGTCGAGCTGTCGCTGCTGCTGGTCAAGAATCCGGCCGGGGCCAACGAGATCCTGCGCACGCTGGTGCTCGAGTCCGGCGAGCTCGACGTGCTGGCGATCCTCAACGACCGGACCGCCGACGGCCGCGATGTGTCGTGGGTCTGGGATGCCGACTTCGAGCTCCTCGCGCCCCGCGTACGGCGCGTCACCTGCTCGGGTACCCGCGCGGCCGAGCTGGCGCTGAGGTTGAAGTACGCAGGCGTTGATCCCGGTCGTCTGCACGTCGTGCCCCGGCTGGCCGCGGCGCTGGATGGCGCGCTGGCCGCCAACGTCGACGGCCGGCTGTTCGCGTTGCCGACCTACACCGCGCTGCTGGAGCTTCGCCAGGAGCTCGCAACCCGGGGTCACGTTTCCCGGTTCTGGGTACAGGACGGAGGTGGGCACCCGTGAACGCGATCTGGCACGACCTGGAGTGCGGGGCCTACGATGCCGACCTGCCGCTATGGCGCGGCCTCGCCGAGCAGCAGGGCGACCCGGTGCTTGACGTCGGCGCCGGCACCGGCCGTACGAGCCTCGATCTGGCCCGGCACGGTGCGACGGTGACCGCGCTTGACCACGACCCGGAGCTGATCGCCGAGCTGGCGCTCCGGGCAGACGGACTCAAGGTCACGACCGTGGTCGCCGACGCCCGGCAGTTCGCGCTCGGACAGCGCTTTGCGCTGTGCATCATGCCGATGCAGACGATCCAGCTGCTGGACGGCGCGCAGGAGCGGGCGAGCTTCCTGCGCTGCGCAAAAGCGCACCTGCGGGCGGACGCGATCCTGGCGGTGGCGCTCGCCGTCGAGCTGGAGGTCTTTGCGGTGCCCGACGACTCCCCCGCGCCCCTCCCGGACATCTGCGAGCGCGACGGGGTCGTCTACTCCAGCCAGCCGACCGCCGTTCGCGCGGCTGATGGCGGCTTCATCTTGGAGCGTCGCCGGGAGACCGTGACCCCCGACGGCAGGCTGTCGATCGTGCGGAACACGATCAGGCTCGAGCAATTGGCGACCGAGCAGCTGGAGGCCGAGGCCGGCGCGGCGGGGTTCTCCCCCGCCGGGCTCCAGACCATCCCAGCCACCCGCGACTATGCCGGCAGCACGGTGGTGATGTTGCGTGGCTGAGCGGAGCGGGCTGCGCGTCTGTGCTCTGTACCCCGACCTGATGAACATCTATGCCGACCGGGGCAATCTGCTGCTGCTCCAGCGCCGCTGCCAGTGGCGAGGGATCGAGTTCACGCTGTCGCCCAGCGGGCTGGGAGAGGCGTTGGATCCCGACGGCGCCGACCTCTACTACATCGGTGGCGGGCAGGACCGCGATCAGAAGCTGTGCGCCTACGACATGGTGGAGGTCAAGCGCGACGCGCTGCACGCCGCCGCCAACCGGGGCGCTGTGATCCTCGCCGTGTGCGGTGGATATCAGCTGCTGGGCAGCTCTTATCAGATCGATGACGAGACTCTGCCGGGCGTCGGACTGGTCGACCTGCAAACCGTCCGCGCCGATGGTCCGCGCCTGATCGGCAACGTCGCGATCGAGGTCGAGCTCGAGCCCGGCCGGCGGCGCGTGCTGGCCGGCTTTGAGAATCATGGTGGGCGTACGATGCTCGGACCCGGCGCCCATCCACTGGGCCGGGTCCTAAGCGGCCATGGCAACAACGGTCGTGACGGCCATGAAGGCGTGCGTGATCGCAACGTGATCGGGACCTACCTGCACGGGCCGCTGCTACCCAAGAACTCATGGTTCGCCGACTGGCTGATCGCCACGGCTCTGGGCGCGGACCGGCCCCTGAGCCAGCTCGACGACACGCTTGAGGCGGCGGCCCACGCCGAGGCCCGGCGCGCGGCCGGAGTGTAGTGGCGGCCACTGGTTACGATGCGCCTTGGTTACCTGAAGAGCATCCGCTCACGCCGCCCGCCGATCACCTTGCGCCGACTTGCCGCCCCGCTCCTGGCCGCCCCGCTACTGGCCGCGCTGGCGTTCGCCTGCGCAGGTTGCGGTTCGACCGGCCATGACAGCTCCGGCCCGACCGCTTCGCCCACGTCCACCGCCCCCGCGACGAACTCGAGCGCGACGGGCTCGACGGGCTCGACGACCGCCACGGTGGCGCTGCCGGGAGACGGCAAGCCGACGGTCACGATCGGCGACAAGAACTACACGGAGCAGTTCATTCTCGGCCAGCTCTACCAACAGGCGCTGCAGGCGCAGGGTTTCTCAATCGACCTCAACCAGAACATCGGCCCCACCGACGTCACGCTGCCGGCGCTCGCGAGCGGGAGACTGGCGATGTATCCCGAGTACCTGAACGTCTTCAACACCACGATCGCCGGCGATCAGCGCCGTTTTCGGACCTCGTTGGGCGCGTACCAAGCCGCCCAGCGGTACGCCCTTGGCCACGGGCTGCAGCTGCTCGACCCGACCCCGTTCAGCGATACCGACGCGATCGGCGTCACGGTCGGCTACGCCCTGACCAATCACCTGAACTCAATCCCGGACCTGCGCAGGGTCGCCCCGAAGCTGACCATCGGCGGCCCGCCCCAGTTTGAGCAGAGCTCCCCGGGACTGCCGGCGATCGAGCAGACCTACGGCCTCGTGCCGGCCGCCTATCAGGCGCTCGCCATCGGAACTCAGTATCCGGCGCTCGACGCCGAGACGATCCAGGCCGCCGACGTGAACACCACCGACGCCCAGCTGGCCAGCGGCGACTACCGGCTGCTCGACGATCCGCGTGACGTGTTCGGCTGGGGCAATGTGGTCCCCGTCGTGTCAGACCAGGCTATGGCCGCGGAGGGCCCGGTGTTCATCGCCACGATCAACCGCGTCAGCGAGTTGCTGACCATCTCGGTGATGCGTCAGCTCAACCAGGACGTCGATATCTCACAGCTGGATCCGGCCGCGGTCGCCAAGCAGTTCTTGGAGACCCACGGCCTGGTGTCACCGACTGCGCCCTGAGTGCTCCGCGAGGACGAGCAAGCTAGACCCCGCTGGAACCGAAGCCTCCGGCGCCACGCTCGGAGATCTCCAGCGCCGGCACCTCGACCGGCGTGGGGGTGTGGATGTCGACCAGCACGAGCTGGGCGATACGGTCACCGGCGTCCAACGTGAAGCTCGCAGCGCGGTCGGTGTTGAGCAACAGGACGCGGATCTCTCCCCGATATCCGGAGTCGATCAGCCCGGGGGCATTGACGAGTGCGATTCCCGCGCTTGCCGCCAAGCCAGATCTGGGCAGCACCAGGCCCGCCTGGCCGGGCGGTATCTCGACCGCGATGCCCGTGCGGATCGATGCGCGCTCCCCCGGTCCGAGCCTGGCGGGCTCAAGCGCGTACAGATCAAGTCCGGCGTCGCCCGGAAAGGCGCGGGTGGGCAGGATCGCGCGCTCGTCCAGGCGCGCGACGCGCAGGCTCACGCCCGCGCGGCGCCTGGATGCCGGGCCGGTCTCATCCGGCCGCGGGCCGGTGACCGAGCACGAACGGGGCATAGCGAGCGGCGATGCTGGCCGGCAGGCGGGCGGACACCCGTACGCCCTCGGGTGTGTCCTCACGCTCCAGGTCACCGGCCAGCTCATGCAGCTCGGCGAGGCGGCCGCCCTCGCCGTAGGGGACCAGCAGCTCGACCGGAGCGAGGGTCCGCGCGAACTCGCTCTCGATCCGCTCGATCAGCGCTTCGATCCCCTCGCCGGTGTGGGCACTGACGAGCACCCCGTCGGGGTGTCGATGGGCGAGCTCCGCGCGACGCTCGTCATCGATCTGATCGGCCTTGGCGAGCACGAGCACCCGTGGCGCCTCGACGGCTCCGATCTCGGTCAGCACGTCCTCCACCGCCTTGATCATCTCCAGCAGATCGTCCTCCGATGCCGACGCGTCGACGACGTGGACGAGCAGATCGGCCCGCCGGGTCTCTTCCAGCGTCGCGCCGAAGGCGTCGACCAACTGGTGGGGCAGTTTGCGGATGAAGCCGACCGTGTCGGTGAGCAGATAGTCCCGGCCGCCAGCCCGCAGCACACGAGTCGTGGGGTCTAGGGTGTGAAACAGACGGTCTCTGACCGGCACGGTGGCGCCGGTGAGCGCGTTGAGCAGCGTCGACTTGCCGGCGTTGGTGTAGCCCGCCAGGGCGACCTGCGGAAGATGCGCGCGCTCGCGCTGGGCGCGCATCACTGAGCGCGTGGAGCGAACGTGGGCCAGCCGGCGCTTGAGCGCCGAGATCCGGTCGCGCGCGAGCCGGCGGTCGGTCTCGATCTGCGTCTCGCCCGGTCCCCGGGTCCCGATCCCGCCCCCAAGGCGCTCGAGGTGAGACCAGAGCCCCCGCATCCGGGCCAGGTTGTATTCGAGCTGGGCGAGCTCGACCTGCAGCTTGCCCTCGGCGGTATGGGCGTGCGCGGCGAAGATGTCGAGGATGATTGCGGTGCGATCGATCACCGGCACGCCGAGCGCCGCCTCCAGGTTGCGCTCCTGGCGCGGGGAGAGCTCGTCGTCGCAGGCGACCAGGTTGGCGTCGGCCCTGGCGATCTCCTGCTTGAGCTCGTCCAGCTTGCCTGAGCCCAGGTATGAGTTGGGGTGGGGCTGATCGCGCCGTTGCACGAGCTCGCCGGCGGCGGCGACGCCCGCGGTTCGCAGCAGTTCCTGCAACTCGGCGAGCTGCTCCTCCCCGTCGTCGGGCAGGGCCGCGATCAGATAGGCACGCTGGCGGGCGCGCCCGCCAGCGGGTTGCGGACCGTTACGGGAGTGCTCCGGACGGCCGTTGGGGCTTTGCGGCACGACATGGATGGTAGCCGCGACGCCGCCCGGCTTGGTGGCCGCCGCCGTAAGTCCGGTCGACGACGACCTACAGTTCTCGCAGGCGCGCGACCGCCTCGACCAGGCGATCGTCGGGCGTGGTCAACGAGATCCGGAAGAAGCCTTCCCCGTTGGGGCCATAGGCGCCGCCGGGCGAGATGACCACCGCCGCGTGCTCGAGTACGTGCTCGCAATAGGCCGCGGCCGAGGAAAAGCCCTCCGGCACCGGCGCCCACACGTAGATCGTGCCGCGTGGCGGCGTCACCTGCACCCCGGCCTCCTTCAGCGCGGCACAGACCAGGTCGCGGCGGCGCTGGTAGACCGCATTCATCGCCTTGACCTCGGCGTCCACCTCTGGACTCAGGGCGGCGGCCCCGGCGAGCTGGACCGCGTCGAAGCACCCGGAGTCGATGTTCGACTTCAGTCGCCAGTAGCTGGCGATCGCCTCGGCGTTGCCGACGATCGCCGCGCACCGCCAGCCGGTCATGTTGTAGCCCTTGGAGAGCGAGAACACCTCCACGCCGATCTCCTTGGCGCCGGGGGTGGCCAGGAACGACGGCGCCACGTAGCCGTCGTAGGTGGTCTCGCTGTAGGCGTTGTCATGCACGGCCAGGAACCCGGCCTCGCCGGCGAGCTTGACCACGGCCTCGAACAGCCCGTCCGGCACCACAGCTCCGGTCGGGTTGTTGGGGTAGTTGATGAACATCAGCCGGGCACGCGCCAGTGCCTCGGCGGGGATCGCGCCGAGGTCGGGAGCGAACCCCAGCTCGGGCACGAGCGCCATCAGCACGGGCTCGGCGTCGGCCATCAGCGGCCCGCCGGTGTACACGGGATAACCGGGATCGGCGGCCAGCGCCGCGTCACCGGGGTTCAGGAACGCCAGGCTGAGGTTGAAGATGCACTCCTTGGCGCCGATCGCCGTCATCACCTCGGTCTCAGGGTCCAGCGTGACGCCGAAGCGGCGGTCATAGAACGCCGCCACCGCCTCGCGGAACTCGCGGCGCCCGCGGTTGGACGGATATGTGTGGGTGCTGGGGTCGGCGACGGCGCGCTGTGCGGCGGACACGATCGGTGCATAGGTGGGCATGTCGGGATCGCCGATTCCCAGACTGATCACGTCGACGCCGGCCGCGCGCTTGGCGGCGATCTTCTGCTCGAGCTGCGCGAACAGGTACGGGGGGATCTTTTCCAGGCGCCTACTGGGTTGCATGCAGCTCCTTGATGAAGTCATCGGCCAGGCGCCCGCTGAACACGGGCACCGCCCAGCCGCTCAGATTGACGTGCAGATCCTCGTCCACCTCGACCAGCAGCTCGCCGCCGTCGAGCACCACGGTGACCGGCGAATCGCCCCCACGCAGGACGTGGGCGACCGCCGCACCGGTGGCGCCGGTACCGCTGGCCGATGTCTCCCCCACGCCGCGCTCGAAGATCCGAGCGCGGATCCGCTCGGTGGAGAGCGGATGAAACCAGGACACGTTGGTGCGATTGGGGAACAGGCTATGGCGCTCGATCCCGGGGCCGATTTGCCCGAGCTCGAGCGCCTCGAGCTCGTCCTCGCGCTCGACGTAGATCGAGCACTGCGGGTTTCCGACCGCAACGTGCTGAAAGCTCCAGCGCCGCGGCGGGTCGACGAGCTCGCCCCGCCCATCGTCGCTTCCGGACGGGTAGTCGTTGCTGGCCAGGCGCGCGCGGCCCATGTCGAGTGTGCAGGTAGTCGGCGAGCTGATCGTCGGGCGCATCTCGCCGGCCGCCGTCTGGATCGAGAACGCATCGGTGTGCGCCCAGCCGCGCCGGCGCAGGTAAAGCGCGGCCTCGCGCGCGCCGTTGCCCGACAGCTCGGCCTCCGATCCATCCGGATTGAAAATCCGCAGTCGGGCCACGAAGCCGGGTTGATCAGGCGCTGCGAGCAGCAGGATGCCGTCGGCGAACACCCCCGTGTGCCCGGCGCACAGCGCGCGAATCCGCGCGCCGGTCAGCTCGAATGGGAGCGCGGAGGACTCGACGATCAGGTAGTCGTTTCCCAGCGCTTGCCATTTCTCGAACTCCACGCGGCGGGAGTGTATGTGTACCGTCGCGTGCGCCATGGTGAGACGCATCCTCGCGGCGCCGCGCACGCCGCTGATCCTGCTCGCGCTCGTTTCGCTGCTGTCGCTGGCCGCCCGCTCGGCGTGGCTCGGAGAGCCCTGCCAGTCACCGTGCAACCGCGCCGGCGACCACACGCTGGTGTTCGACGAGGCCTACTACGTCAACGCGGCCCGCGTGATCGCCGGGCTGCGGCCAGCGCCGGGGGACCACTATGCCGACGCGCCGCCCGGCACCGACCCCAACGCCGAGCACCCTCAGGGCGCCAAGCTGATCATGGCCGCCAGCATCGAGCTGTTCGGGGACGGACCGTTCGCCTGGCGGCTGGGCAGCCTGATCTTCGGATCGATCGCGATCCTGGGCGTGTTCGCACTGGTGTGCGCGGCGGGCGGCAACCGCTGGCTGGCGCTCGGCGCCAGCACGCTGATGGCCTGCGACAACCTGCTGCTGGTCCACAGCCGGATCGGCACGCTGGACATCTACGTGCTGGCCCCGATGCTGTGGGGCGTGGCTCTTTACCTGCGCGGGCGGGTGATCCCGGCGGGAGTCGTGCTGGCGGTCGCGGCGTGCTTCAAGCTCGTTGCCCCCTACGCGTTATTGATACTGGGGCTGATCGAGCTGGGGCGGATCCTGACCGCGCGGGGCAATCCCCACCGGCCGGATGGTTGGACGCTCAAGCGGGCGCTGCGGCGCCTGATCCCCTGCGCGTTCACGGCCGCGGGCGTGTTCGTCGGCCTGCTGGCGATCATGGATCGCATCGCAACGCCCTATGCCGACGCGGACGCCAAGCTGATCACCGGCGGCGCATTTGCGCACATCGCGCACATGTTCTCCTACGCCGCGCAGCAGACCAGCCCCCACGGACCCCAGGGGATCGCCTCCTACCCGTGGCAATGGCTGTTCGACTACAAACCGATCACCTACCTGCGGATCAATCCATCCAATCCCGGCGCCGGCCTGGGCGCGATCCACCCCGTGTCGCGCTTCTTCGGCATGATCAGCCCGCCGATCATGGTGCTGTGGATCCCGGCGATGCTGTTCTGTCTATACCGGCTGGTCCTGGCGTCAGGGCTGCGCCGGCGCCAGAGCGGCGTCCAGTCAGCGATCGCGGATCCGTCACTCGCCAGCTGGGAATCCGGCTCCGCCGCGCCCACGCAGGTCCCGATCGTGGGACTGGCGTGGTTCCTCGGCACCTGGGTGCCCTTCGAGCTGCTCAGCGTGATCTACAGCCGGACGAGCTACATCTACTACATGGTGATCGTGATGCCCGGCATCTACGTCGCGATCTGCTACCTGCTCGCGGGCGTCTGGCGACTGGAGGCCGGCAACTGGGCCCGCGCGGCCCGATGGTCCACGGGCGCGTGGGCCTTCTCGGTGCTGGCGGCGGTCGTGGTGATGTATCCGTTTACGCCGCTGTTCTAGGGTGGTGAGATCTTCTGAATCACGGCACTAGCCACAGCGCCAGCACCCGGTCGGCGGCCTGGTCGGGGGACAGCTCGGTCGCGTCCAGCTCGTGGGCGCCGGCGAGCTTGCGCATCCAGGTCAGCTGCCGGCGTGCATAGTTGCGCGTGCGCCGCTTCATCGCCTCGACGTCGCCGCTGAGCAGTTCGTCGAAGCCGAGCGCCTTGCGAGCGGTGGGCGAGGCTCCCAGGGCATTGGCGCGGCGGACCTCGCCTTCGACGCCATCGGCGAGCATCTGGCCGACCCGCGCGTCGATCTGGGCGTAGAGCTGCGCGCGCGCCATCACGAGCCCCACCAGCAGCGTGCGATGGCGCGTGGCGGCGGTCCACAGCTCGGACTCCTCCGGCGGTGCTTCCAGCTCGCCGGAGTCCAGCAGCTCCAGGGCGCGCACGATCCGCTGGCGGTCACTGTGCTCGATCTCGGCTGCCGCCCACGGAGCGCGCTGCGTCAGAACCCGATGCAGCGCCTCAGGCCCGCGGCGCTGCAGCTCGGCCGTCCAGCGTTCACGTACGCCTTCGGCGGGAGGCGGGCGCAAGCTCAGCTCGCCCAGCGCGGCGCGCAGATATAGACCGGTCCCCCCCACCACGATCGGTCGCCGTCCGGCCGCCAGCAGTTCGTCGATCTCAGCGTGCGCGAGCTCGGCATACTGACCGGCGCTGAAGCTCGCATCGACGGGCAGGAACGAGATCAGGCGGTGCTCCAGGGCGGCCCGCTGTGCCGGGCTGGGCGCGCCGGTCAGCGTCTCCAGGCCCGCGTAGACCTGGAGCGCGTCGGCCGAGACCGCTACCGGCTGCTCGCCGAGCGCCCGCAGGCGTTGCGCCAGCGCGATCGCCACGGCTGTCTTGCCGACACCGGTGGGGCCGAACAGCGCGATCACCTCGGGCCTGCTCACCCCGCGGAGTATCGTGAACCGGTGGCGAGCGGAGCGCGACCGGGTGGCCGGCGCTCGAGGGCGCCGAGGCCGACTTGGTGGTGGTGTTCGCGGCCGGTGCTCATCTGGCCGCACCCGAGGCGATGCTGGAGGGCGTCCACGCCGAACTGTCCCCGTCTGTGCTCGTCGGCTGCGGCGCCGGCGGGGTGACCGCCCCGCCGCGCGCCGAGGGTAGACTGCCGCCCCGTGAGCTCTGGCGACGGCAGCCTGCGCGCCGGCACGGCGGTACTCCTGACCGGGGCCACGGGTGGCATCGGCCAGGCGATCGCCCGCGCGCTGGCCGACCGGGGCGCGCGGCTGATCATGACCGCCCGCCGCGCCGGGCTGCTGGACACGCTGGCCGGTGAGGTGAGCGGCCGGGCGGTCACCTGCGATCTCGCGCAGCGAGCCGATGTGCGGCGACTCGCCGCCGTAGCCGAGTCAGAGCGGGTGGACGTGCTGGTGGCAAACGCGGCGCTGCCGGCGTCGGGCCTGCTGACCGAGCTGACCGCCGAGCAGGTGGACCGGATGCTCGAGGTCAACCTGCGCGCGCCGATTGCGCTCGCTCATGCTTTGGCTCCCGGGATGGTCGCCCGGCGCAGCGGACACATGGTGTTCATCTCCTCGCTGGCCGGCAAGGCCGCCTCCCCCGCTTCATCGCTTTACTCCGCCACCAAGTTCGGACTGCGCGGATTCGCGCTTGGTCTGCGCGCCGATCTGCACGACCACGGGGTGGGTGTCTCGATCGTCCTGCCGGGCTTCATCCGCGACGCCGGCATGTTCGCCGACGCCGGCGTCAAGCTGCCGCGCGGGGTCGGTACGCGAACGCCCCAGGACGTCGCGGCGGGCGTGATCCGCGCCATCGACCACAACCGGGCCGAGGTCGAGGTCGCAGCACTGGGACTGCGCCTCGGCGCCACGTTCGCCGCGGTGGCGCCGGAGGCCGCGGCCAGCGTCAGCCGGCGGATGGGCTCTGACCGGATCGCCACCCAGATGGCCGAGGGCCAGCGGGACAAGCGCTGACAGGCCGTGCATTGTTGGCTGCGGCGGCTAGCGCTGGTGGCGGGGGGCTAGCTGTGGGCGGCGGCTAGCGCGGGTGGCGGGAGCGGCTAGCTCTGGGCAGTGGCGTGCTCGCCGGTCACCGATGCCAGCGCGGCGATGATCTCGTCGGCGAGCTTGGCTCCGTCGTCGGCGATCTCAGGAGTGGCCTGCACCCTGACGACCAGGTCGTCGCCGTCGACCTCCTCGAGCAGGACAGACGCGTTCTTGGACCGGATCGGAGTGCTGATCTCCTGGTCGAGGATCGCCTGCACCTGGCTCGGGCGCACGCCGGATGAGAGCCGGACCTTGACGTCCACCGAGTCGGGCTCGCGCAGCGGGACCACCGCCGCGGCCAGCACGACGCTGTTGGGGATCATCACCCGATCCTCACCGCGCGCAAGGGTTGTGTACAGCAGGCCCAGCGAGCTGACGATCCCCTCGACCGAGCCGCCGACGGCCCCCGCCTGCAGCCGAATCAGCTCGCCGACGCGGAACGGCCGCGCGCTGAGCAGGACCATCCCGGCGATCAGGTTGCCGAGGGTCTGCTGCGCGGCGAGACCGAACACGACCGCGGTGAACCCGCCGCCGAGCGCGAGGGTCTGCGGCGACAGGCCGAGGACCCTGAGCGCGATCAGGAAGGTGGTCACGATCGTGGCCAGGCGGATCAGGAACCCGACCGTCCCGGCGGTCGCTGGATCCATGCGCCGGAAGAACGTCGGCGCGGCCGCGCGGCCGACATCGCGCGAGAACGCCCAGCCGAGCGCCACGAGCGCTATGACGGTGGCGATCTGCAGCGGGGTCTCCCACTGACTCTTGCTCGTGATGTGCAGCCATGGCTTGCGATGGTCGTATACGACCAGCACGCCGACCAGCAGCGGCACGAGGACCAGCGCTTCGCGTTGCGCCTTGCGCACCGCGCGCTGGCTGACGTCGACCGCCAGACCCACGCGCTCCCAGGCCTCGCTGCGCGTGTCGAACATCCGCTCCAGGTGCAGATCTTTACGCGATCTGAAGTTCTTTCGCATCGTGTGAAGGTTGTCGAGGTCGGGTTTCTGCTTGATTACTACCACCGGCCAGACGCTGCGGTTTCACCCGCAAAACATCAGAAAAGTCGCTGCTGGGCGACTTCCCATCGAGGCCGGCCGGTCGCCGGGGGGTCAATCGATTGGCCGCGCATACGCTGCCCGGGTTCGAGATCAGGGCCTCGTATGAGCTTAGCCAAGCGCCTGCGCTCCTCGACGGGCGCGTAAGCGCCGTTCCGGTACAGCTGTTTATAGCGCGCCACCAGGTCGGGACGGTGCTCTGCCAGCCACTCGAAGAACACCCCTCGGACCTCTCCGCGCAGATGGAGCGCGATCCCCGAGATGTAGGAGGCGCCCACCTCGGATGCCCGCTCGAGGATCTCGGCCACCTGCTCAGGGGCGTCGTTGATCCCGGGCATCAACGGCGCGATCAGCACGCCGGTCTTGATTCCGGCCCGGGTTAGCTCGGCGATCGCCTCCAGCCGAGCGCGCGGGTGGGGCGTGTGGGGCTCGGTCTGGCGCCACGCACGCTCGTCGATCGTCGGCACCGACACCGCCGCGCTGAACTCCGTCGTGGCCGCGAGCCGGGCCAGCAACGGGAGATCGCGCAGCAGCAGCGGCGATTTGGTGAGTACAGAGCACGGGTTGCGCGCCTCGAGCATCGCCTCCCAGATCCCCGTCATCAGCATGTAGCGACCCTCGACCCATTGATAGGGATCCGTGTTGGTGCCCAGCGCAACGTGCTCTCCCCGCCAGGACGGTCGCGCCAGCTCGGCACGCAGCAGCTCCGGCGCGTTGACCTTGACGACGATCTCACGCTCGAAGTCGCGGCCGGCATCGAAGCCGAGGTAGGTGTGGGTGGGTCGAGCGAAGCAATATTTGCACGCATGGGTGCAACCTCGATACGGGTTGATCGTCCAGCGAAACGGCATCCGCGACGCTTCGGGGACGCGGTTGAGGATCGACTTGGCGCGCACTTCGTAGAACTTGGTCGAGATCGCCTCGGGCGCGTCGAAGTGGCGCACGACCGCCTCCTCGCGGTATCCGGGCAGCCGCGCGCGCTGATCGGCGTCGGTGCTCAGCGCGCTCCACCTCATAGAACATATGTTCGTGCATGGTCCGGACGCCACCGCCCGCCGGGTGGGCGCTCAGCCCAGCGCGCGAGCGAGCAGCGAAGCCTCGCCGGCCAGCGTCTGACTCGTGGCGGAGCTGATCTGCACGTCGACCAGCTCGCCGGGCGCGCCCAGACCGCTGAAGTTGACGACCTTGTTGTGGCGCGAGCGCCCGCGCCAACGGCTGGGGTCTGTGCGCGACGGGCCCTCGACCAGCACTTCCAACGTGCGACCAACGAAGCGCTGCGCACGTTCCTGCGCCCGGCGCTGGATCACCTCCACCAGACGCTCGAGCCGGGCCACCTTGGTCTCGTGTGGCAGCTGATCGGGCAGATTCGCGGCCTCGGTTCCGCGCCGGGGCGAATAGATGAACGTGAACGCGCCGTCGTAGCCGACCGCCTCGGCGACCTGGAGCGTCTGCTCGAAGTCCGCCTCGGTCTCGCCCGGGAAGCCGACGATGATGTCGGTGGTCAGCGCGCAGTCGGGGACGTGCTCGCGAATCATCGCCACCCGGTCGAGGTAGCGTTCACGTGAATAGGTTCGCCGCATCCGCTTGAGCACGGCGCTCGAGCCCGATTGCAGCGGCAGATGGATGTGCTCGCACAGCGCACCGAGCTCGGCGTGGGCCCGGATCACGTCCTCCCGCATGTCCTTGGGATGTGGACTGGTGTAGCGGATCCGCTCGATCCCGTCGATCCCGTCGAGGCGGCCCAGCAGCTGCGCAAAGGTGACCCGCCGCTCCCGCGGCAGATCGCGGCCGTAGGAGTTGACGTTCTGGCCGAGCAGGGTCACCTCCCTGACCCCGTCGTCAGCCAGCCGGCTGACCTCGGCAAGCAGCTCCTCGGACGGCCGGCTGACCTCGCGGCCCCGGGTGGAGGGCACGATGCAGTACGAGCACACCGAGTTGCACCCGACGCTGATCTGCACCCAGCCCTGGAACTCGCGCGCTCGCTTGGCCGGCAGGTGCCCGGTGAAGCCCTCGAACTCAAAGTAGCCCTGAGCCGTCAGCGAATCGCTGGTCAGGAATTCGGCCAGCTTGTGCACCTGACCCGGCCCGAACGCGACGTCGACGAACGGAAAGCGGGCAAAGACCTCCTCCTTGACCGACTGCGCCCAGCAGCCCCCAACCCCGACCACCCGTTCGGGATGCTCGCGCTTGAGGCGCTTGGCCTCGCCGAGGTGGGCGACGAAGCGGCTGTCGGCGGCCTCTCGGATCGAGCACGTGTTGAACAGGATCAGGTCGGCACCCGTGCGGCTGTCGGCCTCTACGTAACCCAGCGACTCGAGCATCCCCTTCATCCGCTCGGAATCATGCTGATTCATCTGACAGCCGAACGTCGTCAGGTGGTAGCGCTTCATCGCGGACTAGGGTACCGCCGCGCGGCGGTGCGGTCCCGAGGCGGGCTGCGATCGCCCACCGCGGGTGCAAAGCCGTAGAGGATGAGCTCGACGCGCGCGCCGCTGCCGTTGCGCGGGTCACGGGCGCGAACCTGTCCGCCGTGGGCCTCGGCGACCGCGCGCACGATCGCCAATCCGAGTCCTGCCCCGCCGGCGGCACGGCTGCGCGCTGGGTCGGTGCGATGGAACCGCTCGAAGATGCGCTCGCGCTCCTGCGCAGGGATTCCCGGACCGTCGTCCAGCACTGCAAAGCGGATCCCGTCGGCCGAGGTGCGCTCAACTTCCAGTCGCACGAGTCCGGTCTCCTCAGACGTGTGCTCGATCGCGTTGCGGGCCAGGTTGCGAAGTGCCTGGGCCAAGCGGTCGGGATCGGCCGTCAGCTGGCCGTCGGGCATCGGTCCCAGCTCGAAGCGGCGGTTCGCGGTCAGACTGATTCCGTCCCACAGCTGCTCCACGAACGGCGGCAGCTCGATCGGCTCGGGGCGCAGGAAGTTGGTCTGCTCGGCCTGGGCGAGCAGCAGCAGGTCGTCTACGAGCCGGCTGATGCGTGTGATCTCGGCCTGCACATGGCCCTCGACTCGCCGCACCTCTGATCCGGGCGGGTTCTCCTGCGCGGCGAGCACCTCCAGCTGACCACGGATCACGGTGATCGGCGTGCGAAGCTCGTGCGAGGCGTCTGCGACGAACTCGCGTTGACCCTCGAACGCCTCGGCGAGGCGATCGAGCATGTGGTTGAACGCCTCGGCCAGCACGCGGACCTCGCCGCGGCTGGAGCCGACATCCATCCGCGGCTCCAGATCGCCGGCGTCCACGCGGGTCGCGATCGCCGACATTCGCCGCAGCGGCGCCGACACGCGCGCTCCGGCCAGGTAGGAGGCCAG
Organism: uncultured Actinomycetes bacterium; assembly: GCA_937888775.1. The sequence goes on from CALAQT010000171.1 coordinate 17,492, forward strand.
CAGCGCAAGCGCCAGCACGACCCCGCCCGCGAGCACGAACGCGCGCGCGACGCCATGCTGAGCCCGCGCGACCGCCGCCAGCGGTTCGCCCGCGCCCGCGATCACGCGCAGCTTTCCGACCACCACCACACGCTCGTGCACGCGCACATCGCCGACATCCGGCACCGGCTGGATCGAATACCCCAGCCGCGGGGTCAGCAGCGCACGCCCCGCGGCATCCTCGCGCACCTGGTCGGCGGGCGTCTCGCCGGCTTCGGGCTGAGTCGCACCCTCGATCTCAGGATGGTTGATCGCGGTCGGCGCGCCCGGCACGATCACGAACAGCAGTGTCGAGTTGGCGCCGTAGGGTTGCGCGCGAACGTAGCGCGCCGCCACCGCGGCCACCTGGCGACTGCTCTTTCCGCTGGACCCCTTGAGCGCCTGCGCGAGCTGGCTCGTGTCGCTGGCCACGTCGCGATCGATCGCGGCGCGTAGCTCCGCGCCGGTGTCTCCGTAGATGACGATGAATACGATCGCCGCCGAGACGAGCATCACGGCGGCCACCCAGGCCGTCAGGCGCCAGCGAAGCCC
>CALAQT010000172.1 GCA_937888775.1 uncultured Actinomycetes bacterium
TCACACCCCGCTTCGCACCCGACCTCTCGACCACGCACAGGGACATCACTACCAGGGACCCAGACATCTCCCCGGACCGGACTCACACCGGCAAGCCGCCCTGAACTTGTCGCTCCTTTACGTCATGTCGACCTCCTTCTTTTCCCTCATGGCGCCGGAGCAGTCTCGGCGCACCACGCGAAAGCGGGAGCGACCTGAGTGCGTCGCCCTGGCTGAGCTGAAGTCGCCACGTTGCCAGTCGGCGTCCACGCCGAGCACGAGGTGCTAAAGGCGGTCGCAAGGGCGGTCGATAGCGGTACGAGCCAGGTTCTCGAGGCACAGGGCGCCCATGCAGCCAGAAGAGCAGGAATTGAAGGGACTCCAGATCCTCGCCGTCGATGACGAGGAGTCAAACCTGCTGCTATTGCGGCGAATCCTCGAGCGGGCGGGCTACACCAACGTCGAGACGACGACGGACCCATTCCACGTGCCCGAGATGTTTGTCAAGACCCGCCCGCGTTTGGTGCTGCTCGATCTCAACATGCCGCGGATGGACGGGTTCGAACTCATGGAGCGGCTTGGGCCGATGACCGGCGAGCGAAGGAGCATCCCATTCCTGGTAATCACCGCGGATGCGACGGAGGAGACCAAGCGGCGAGCCCTCTCGGTAGGGGCCCGCGATTTCCTTACCAAGCCCGTCGATCGAATTGAGCTGCTCCTTCGCGTGCGCAACCTGCTGCAGGTCCAGCATCTCCAGGATCGGCTGTACGAGCAGAATGCGAACCTCGACAAGGAGGTGGCCGAGCGCACTCGCGATCTGGAGCAGGCGCGGCTCGAGATACTCGACCGCCTCGCGATCGCGGCCGAGTACCGCGACGACGCTACCCAGGAGCACGCCTGGCGGCTCGGGCGCACTAGTGCGCTGCTCGCGCTCGGGCTCGGCCTGCCCGACCAGGAGGTCGAGCTGATCCGGCGCGCCGCCCCGCTCCACGACATCGGCAAGATCGGGATTTCGGACGCGATCCTGCTGAAGCCGGGCAGGCTCACTGACGAGGAGTTCGAGCAGATCAAGACCCACACGACGATAGGCGCCGAGATCCTTTCCGGCAGCCGTAGCCAACTGCTCGGTATGGCGGAGCGCATCGCGCTCACCCACCACGAGCGCTGGGACGGCCGAGGCTACCCCCGTGGACTTGCTGGCGAGCAGATCCCGCTCCCGGGACGGATCGTCGCCGTGGCCGACGTGTTCGACGCTCTCACGCACGAGCGCCCTTACAAGCCAGCCTGGCCGCTGCAGGAGGCGGTCGCTGAGATCCCCAGCCAGGCCGGCGGGCAGTTCGACCCAGACGTCGTCGGAGCGTTCTTGCAGCTCGACCACCAAACGCTCTTGAGCGGGGGGAAGGAGTGGGGGCCGCCCACCAGGCATCCCCTTACGCGCTCGCAAGTCCGGCTCGCGACCCATGCGTGACGCGGCCGACACCTTCTGGAAAGCGCCGAGCGGTGCCCGGCGACGGTCGCTGCTGATCGCCTCGGCGCTCCTGTTTGTTGGCGTCTTTGTGGCTGACTTGACCACCAGCGGCAATGAGGCTCTGCTCGGCGCCTTGTACGCGCTGCCGATCGCTCTGGTCGCGTTTGAGCTGGGGCTGGCGTTCGGACTCGGGGCAGGGATGCTGGCGATCGTCCTGTTCGCGTCGGCGGACCTGGCGGACGCGCATTTCGTCGGCAACGTCGGCAGCTACGTCAGCCAGGGCGTCGTCTTCCTCGTGTTTGGCGGAGTCGTGGGCGCGCTGGCCGACAATGGGCGAAGGATTTCCGCCGAGGTCCACTCGATTCTGGGAGCTCTCGACCGACCTGCTCTGCACCGTCGGATTCGACGGCTACTTCAAGCGCCTGAATGGGGCCTGGGAGCGGACGCTCGGGTGGACAACGCAGGAACTCCGCTCACGGCTATTCATCGACTTCATCCACCCGGAAGACCGCGAGGTGACCGAGGCCGAGGAGGCGGCGCTGACGAGCGTAGACCACGAGACGCACAACTTTGAGAACCGCTACCGCTGCAAGGACGGTACTTACCGCACCATGCTCTGGGCCGCCAAGTCGACCCCCGGTGCGGAACTGACCTACGCGACGGGGAGAGACGTCACGGAGCACAAGCGGGCGGAGGAGAAGTTCCGGGAGCTCTTGGAGTCAGCGCCGGACGCGATGGTGATCGTCAACGGATGCGGTGAGATCCAGCTGGTGAACGCAGAGACCAAGACGCTGTTCGGTTACACACGCGAGGAGCTCATCGGCCAGCCGGTGGAGATCTTGATGCCCGCGCGGTATCGGACCCGCCATCCGGACGCTCGCGGTGGCTTCTTCTCAGAGCCGCGGGCACGGCCGATGGGAGCGGGCCTTGAGCTGTGGGGGCTTCGTAAGGATGGGCGGGAGTTTCCGTTGGAGATCAGCCTCAGTCCGTTGGAAACCGAGGATGGCCTCCTGGCCACGGCGGCGATCCGCGACGTCACCGAGCGCAAGCGCGTTGAGCAGGCCGCAGAAGCGGCGCGAGCGGAGGCCGAGCACGCCAACCGCGCGAAGAGCGAGTTCCTTTCCCGCATGAGTCACGAGCTACGCACACCTCTAAACGCGGTCATCGGCTTTGGCCAGCTGCTTGAACTCGACGACTTGGACACCAGCCAGGGAGAAAGCGTCGAGCAGATCCTCAAGGCAGGCCGTCATTTACTTCAGCTGATCAACGAGGTGCTCGACATCTCACGGATCGAGTCAGGGACGATGTCGATGTCGCTTGAGCCTGTCCACCTGGGAAGCGTGCTCGCCGAGGCGCTATCACTGATCCGGCCGCTGGCCGACGAGGCAGCGGTGCGCCTAGCCGCCGATCCCACCGAGCTCGCGGGCCTGCACGTGCTCGCCGATTACCAGCGACTGAAGCAGGTGCTCATCAACCTGCTCTCGAACGCTGTCAAGTACAACCGGCACGACGGCGAGATCAGCGTGCGCTGCGACGAGCTGCCCGCCGGTCGGGTAGAGCTAGCAATCGCGGACACGGGCCGCGGGATTCCGGCCGATGAGCTCGAGCGACTGTTCGATCCCTTCGACCGCCTTGGCGCCGAGCGCACCGACATCGAGGGCACCGGTCTCGGGCTCGCGCTCTCGCTGCAGCTGATCAAGGCGATGGGAGGCACGATCAAGGCTGAGTCCGAGCCCGAAATGGGCACAACGATGCGAGTCGAGCTCGATGGCGCAGAGGCACCAAAGGATGAAGCGTGGACTCAACCAGCCGTAACAGCGGCCAACGGATCGCCCCAGGGCACGATCATCTACATCGAGGACAACCTCTCGAACCTGAAGCTGGTCGAGCGGCTCATCGACCGCCTCCCCGAGGTTCGCCTGATCCCGGCGATGCAGGGAAGACTGGGGGTGGACCTCGCCCGCCAGCACCATCCCGACCTCATCCTCCTAGACCTCCACCTCCCGGATCTGCACGGCCGTGAGGTCCTTCAGCAACTCAAGCGCGACCCGGACACCGCGGCGATCCCGGTCGTCCTGCTGAGCGCGGACGCGACTGCTCGCCAGGTGGAACGGCTGCAAGCCGATGGCGCAGCCGAATACCTAACCAAGCCGATCGACATCGATGTCTTGCTTAAGACCATTACGCGCGCCCTTTCAGCCCGCTCGCCGAAACTGAAGCAGTCGCCACGCTCCCAGGTCACGTAGATCAAGCCGCATCAAGTCCACGTTCGACGCCGTCACAACCAAGTATCCCGACTGGGTGTCTGGAGGTCGTCCTGGGAAGCCGCAGCCTGCTTGAGCGTCCTGTCGCTCGAAACCGCGAGCTTGCGCTATGCGCGAGAAGCGAGCGTGAGGGCATGTCCGCAGCACACCTGCTCGAATCATCGAGCTGCACGGGACGATGGCGTGGTCAACCATCGTCCGAAGGAGGACGTCATGGAATCCGCTCCACTCGTGGATTGCGCTGGCCAGCCCCGGTCGCCGGCGACCCTACCCGGGTACCACCGCGGCCGACCGCCTCGCAACAAGGGCTCCGATATCCACCGGACCCGCCGACGGTCGAGGAGATCATCGCCGTCATGCGCGCTGCCGGTGATGACCCCGACGCAGTCAGGCTTCGCGGCCTGATCGTCGTGCTGTGGCGCGCCGGGCTGCGGATCAGCGAAGCGCTTGCGCCTGCCGAGAGCGATCTGGATCGGGTCAGGGGCGCGATTCAGGTCCGACACGGGAAGGGCGGCCGGCGCCGTGAGGTCGGGATGGACCGCTGGGCATGGGAGCAGCTCGATCCCTGGCTCAACCTCCGTGCGGGCCTGCCGATCGGCGCGCTGTTCTGCGTGCTGCGCGGCCCGACTCGCGGACGGCCGTGCTCAGCGGCCGGGATCCGTGTCCAGCTGCGCAACGCTGCGGTCACAGCCGGGGTGCGTCGCCGGCTGGCGCCGCATCAGCTCCGGCATGCTCACGCGGTCGAGATGTCGCGCGAGGGCGTACCGCTGGTCGTCATACAGCGCCAGCTAGGGCATGCCGACCTAGGGGTCACGTCCGTGTACTTGCGCGGCATCGACAACACCGAGATCGTCCACGCCGTCCACGAACGCCCCGCGCCGATGATCCCCGCGGCCAACGGGCTTCGGCTCACGCACTGAGCGAAACCAGCCAGGGGCCGTGCCGTCTGGCGCGGCCCCTGGCCTGCCAACCCCCGCCAGCGACCCTCCGATCAAAGGCGGTCGTCAAGATCCACCGCCCGGCGACGCCAGCGGCTGCTTCCCGTTGAAGGCATGCGCCCGCGCCGCGCCCTCTCGGATCATGAAAGGAGTCGTCCGGTGCCGTCCGGGTCCGGCTTCTGCTGCTCGCGCAAAGCGCAAGCCGGTAGACGAGATTCCTGGCTATGGGTGGCGCGATTCCTGCCTATGCGAGCTTGGGATCCAGCCGCTCGTGGAGTACTTCGTCGCGGAGGCAGCCGTGTCGCGGCCAGAGAGCCAGCACCGCGTCACGTCCACAATGAGGGCTCGTCGCTTGGTGCGGTGCAGCCCGGACGGCCGCGCCGGCTACTAACGCAGCCGTGCGCCGCCTGCCGCGAGCACACCACCCGAGTTGCAGACGGCGGCGGGCTGACCGTTGGTGGCCTTGCAGATCGCGGCCGTGAAGAGATTTGCCAATCCGTCGATCCGCTGGGCGATCGGGCTCTTGGCGTCCTTGAGGTTGCCCACGATCTGGGACCAGCTCTTGTGAGCCAGGGCGCCCGGGGAAAAGGCGGAGTTGACGAAGCCGTACATGCCGCCGATGTCGACCGCCGGGATGATCCCTTGCGAATCGAATCCGGAGACCGCGTTCTGCTCCGCCGGCGTCGGGTGCTGGAGGTTGTGGCCCGCGACATCTTGGAGGATCACATTCACGAAGCTCAGATACCGGCTCCGGTAGCGGGCGCCGAAGAAGCTGATGCCCTTAGTGTCCGGGTAGCTCGGATGAGCGTGGTACTTGGTGCCGTACAGGGTGCCGCTATCGATCAACCGCAGACCAGAGAACGATCCGAAGCGGCTCAGCGCCACGGTTAGCGCCCAACTGTCCGCGGCGCAGTGGGGGCACCACGCGAGCTCGGACGCCAGCAGCTCCGGCTTGCCGCCGGACGTCAGCTGAGCTCCACTGAGCTTGGTGACCGTGAACCGGCGCTGCCCGAAAATCTTGCCCGCCCCGACTTGATTGAGAGTGCTGGCAGGAACGTGCGTCGCGAGGCGCGCAATCTCAGCCGGTGCCGGCGTCGACCCGTCGGTGCGATGAGCCGCTTCGGCGACACCAGTCGACAGCATGAACACCGCGACCGCCAGCAGCCCAATCCGACGCATGACGTCCCCCCTCATCTCGAACTCACGACAAAACATATAGAGGCTGTCAAGCGCCCGCCCTGTCCAACTGCACCGGCTCAGGTGCCGCTCCACTCCGCGTCATCACATCCACGAAGCGCTCCCACACCGTCAAAACCGTCGCCGGCGGCGGCGGGACATGCTTTGATCGCTCGGCGCCGTGCCGCGTTGCTTCTGCATTGCGACGATGGCAGGCGCGCCGCTAAGGAGTCACGACTTTATTGATCCTCTGATCGCCTGATGTTCGGATGGAGGAACCG
>CALAQT010000173.1 GCA_937888775.1 uncultured Actinomycetes bacterium
ACCGATTGGACCCCGGGAATTATTTTGCCCAGCCCCTTGACTTTCATCGGTCGCCGATAGGAGGGCGGACGCGGCGGCGTGCAGAACCGCGTCGATGCGTACGCAGAGCGCGCCGGCCGCTCTCGAAAGGCGGTCCAACGATTCGGGGCCGCCGGGCGCCTGCTATGTCGCCGAAACGGTCGCAGACCGCGGGGTGGTTCGAGGATGAACGCGATCGCCCGCGACATCCGCGCTTTCGACGTGTGATGCGAGACTGTCGGCCGGCGAACGTGGGATCCCTGTCAACGGCAAGGAAGCGACGCCGGTCATTCGGGATGGACCGTCTTGCCTGGCTGCTCCACGCGCGAGGGAGCAGTCTCGGAACTACCGGTGAGATGGCTGCTCGGGTGATCGAAGGAGCAGCCCGTGAGCCTGGGCGGCGAGCTCGCCGCTCGTCCGATCCGGCGGCGCCGGGCATCATGACCGTTTTTCGTGTCGGCGCCAGTGCGGGCAGCGTTCGTGCCTGCAACCTATGCGAGAAGCCGGCAAGTGGGTGGAACGTGGACGAGTGTCGCTCTCCGAGAATGCGCAACTGTTGCGTCGACGGGCTGGCTTACTGCTTCAGCGGGCCTGCTTACAGCGAAGATTTCGCCCGCCACAAAGCCATCGGCGAGCGATCCGGGAACCAGTCTGCGGTGCCGCGTCTCGGATTCGTTGCATGCCCAACACGATCGCCGCCTCGCCGGCGCCTACCACCGTACCCCTGTGCAGCACCGTGTCAGAAAAAGTACGCGCCACTGCTCAGTGCGGAAACCTACCGAGCTCGTGACGGGGGCGCTTCGGATGAAACCTGACGCTCCTCCCTCAACGATTACGCGTGGTGGACACGTACGCGACTTCTGCCCTTCTTCTCGACGCTGTGGCGATCACCCACTCGTATGGCCGAAAGTTGGTCTTGGACAGCGTCTCGCTTTCGGTCCAGGCGGGCGAGGCGGTCGCGATCGTCGGTGAGAACGGTGCCGGCAAGAGCACGCTGATGCGCATCTGCGCCGGGCTCATCCACCCCAGCTCCGGGGAGCTGCGTGTCCGGGAGCGGGTCGGTTACTGCCCGCAGATCCCAGGGCTGTTCGACCTGCTCAACGCCCAGGAGCACCTGGCCCTGTTCGCGCCCGTGCTCGGCGCCTCCGAGGCGCGCGTGATCCGCGAGGGTCGGACGTTGCTCGACGAGCTCGGCTTCCCCGTCGGCGATCGGTCCCCCACGCGGGATCTGTCAGGCGGCGCGCGTCAAAAGCTTAACCTGGCGCTCGCCCTGCTCGGTGGTGCGCGCGTCCTGCTGCTCGATGAGCCCTATCAGGGCTTCGACCACGGCTCCTACGTCTCGTTCTGGGAGCACGTCGCGGGTTGGCGGGCGGACGGATTGGCGGTCGTCGTTGTCACCCACCTGCTCACGGACCTGGCCTTGGTCGACCGCGTGGTGGAGCTGGCGATCCCGGGCGGGGAGACACCTGGATTGCAGTCGTTAGTCCGATGAGACTCAGGCGCGTGACCGTGCCGGCCACGATGACCGGGCGCGAGCTGCTTCGACGTCACGTCGCGATGGGACTGCTCACGGGGCTGCCGCTCGCGTTCTACGGCTCTTCCTTGAGTCAGGGTGCCGACCGTGCTGCGGTCACCGGCGGGATAGCGATGGCGTTTTCAGTCGCGGGAGCGTCGATCTTCGCGGCGCTGACCGCTCGGCCGGTCGATCAGCGCCTCGTGCTGGCGGGCTATCACCCATACGAGCTGCTGCTCGGCCGCCTGCTGTTCCTGGAGCTGTTCGGACTCGTCGTTGCCGCACTCTTCAGCGTCATCATGGTCGTGGGCACCGGGCCCCAGCATCCGGTGCTGCTCGGAGTGGGCGTCGAGCTGGTCGCGGTGGCGAGCGTGCCGTTCGGACTGGCGGTCGGGTCGCTCGCCCCCCACGAGCTCGAAGGGGTGCTGATCTTGATCGGAGTCGTCGGCATTCAGTTGACGCTGAACTCCACGCAGACGATCGCGAAGCTGCTGCCGTTCTGGGGCGCCCAGCGCGTGATCGGCCACTCGGTGGGTGTCAGCCCCGCCACCGGTGCGGCGCCGCTGGTCGGCGTCGCCTATGCCGTTGCGCTCTTCGGAGCCGCCGCCTACATCGCACACATTCGTGCTCCGGCGTCTAGGGCGATCGGGACCCGCTAGGTCTGGGGCATCCGGGCCGCCTGGAGGACGTGGACGACGCAAACAACGGTTACAGGCCTCCCCGACGAGGTACTCGCCCTGCTCACCGAGCCGGACGCGATCACGCGCTGGACTCCGGTGCCCTTCGAACTCATCGACCTCGACACCGACCGTCTGGTGGCCGGCAGCCGAGCCCGCGTCTGCGCCCGTCTCGCCGGACGCATACTGGAGTTCGACGTCGAAGTCCTAGCGGCGGACGACGAGCGGCTGGCGCTCGTGGCAACCGGCCCAATCAGAATCGACGCCGAGTACGCACTGCACCCCGCCGCCGCAGGGAGCGAGCTGCGCGCCTCGGGTATCAGTCCGCGGCAGCGGCCTCATCGGGCGCGTCCTCGCCCAGGCGACCGATGCGCTCCTCGCGGCATGAAAATGCTTCTCGGAGGGTCCGTCCGGCTCTGACCCGCAGCTTCGGCTCATCCGGGACAGGGGCCTTCATTGGGAGAACGCAGACGGCAGGCCGTTTTCGGCGATGGGCTTCGAGCCCGTGAATACTCGATCGGCCGCCCGTGCGACTTGCCTGGATTGAGCGTTCGAGCTCGTATCGGTCTGTGTCGTTGTCCCGCTCGTTCTCCCACCTGTGTGTGTCAGTTCGACTGGAGGTGACAGTGTGGCAGCGTTAACGCGGTGGGTTGGTCGGGCGATCGGTCTGGATGTGCACCGTGACTTCTGTGTGGTCGCGATCTGCGAGGACGGGAAGGTCCGTTCCGCTGGCCGGGTACCGAGCACGCCGGAGGGACTGCGGGTCTTGGCGGAGAGTCTGCTGGCCAGCGGTCGGGTGGCGTGGGGGCTGACGGCGAGCTGCTGGGAGGTCGCGCGGATCCTTGAGCCCTATGTGCAGCGGGTGATCGTGGTCAGCCCGGATGACGCCGGCATCGCGAGCGCGCGGGCGAAGACCGACAAGCTTGACGCGCGCACCCTGGCCAGCCTGTGCTGGAAGGGCGAGCTGGAGGCGGTCTGGATGCCGGATGACCGCTGTCGGATCCTGCGTCGTCGGCTGGCGCGCCGCCAGCAGCTGGTGCACGCGCGCTCGCGCGCGAAGAACGAGATCTCGGCGGTGCTGCGCGCCGACTGACCGTGCCGGGCGTGAACCTGATCTGCGCAGCGACGTTCCTCGCAGCGGTCGGCGATCCCTCACGGTTTCTCACCAACCGCAAGCTGGTCGCCTACCTCGGGCTTGATCCCAAGGTCAAGCGCAGCGGCAACCGGCTGAGCTTCTCCTCGACCTCGCGGCGGAGCCCGAGCATCGTGCGCTGGGTGACGCCCGCCATCGCGTATCCCTGGCCGAAGTTGAAGGCGGACCCAGGAGGTAGACGAGCGCCGCCAGCCCGAGCGCGCGGCCGAGCTCGCCAAGGTCGACGCCCTTGCCAGGTGTGACGTTCATGCCGGAGACCATCGAGGCGATCTGGGCCTGGCCGTGGGCTCGGAGGGTCGCGATCGCCTGCGCCTTTGTCGTTCCGGCCGGGAGGAGCTTGCCGACGACGCCGTTGAACAGGACGTTCGTGGCGTTCCCGAGGATCCGCGGGCCGGTGACCATGAACGCGACCGATGTGACGCCGAGCATGAGCGCCGCGGCGAGGGGGAGGCGCTCCGGGCGCAGCCTCGCGAGCAGCCGGCGCAGCGTGCCGCGAAGGTCCTTGGCGCGCTCCGCCGGCGCTCCGCCAGGGGCTCGCATCGCCATCCGCGGGCCGCCGAAGCTCATGCCGCAGCCTCCTCGCCGAGTTGGGAGACGACGATCTCCCGGTACGGCTCGCAGCTCGCGAGCAGCTGCGAGTGGGTGCCGATCCCGACGATCTGACCGGCATCGAGCACGATGATCCGGTCGGCCTGCATGATCGTGCTGACCCGCTGCGCCACGATCACGACCGCAGCGTCGCGCGTGGCCAGCTTCATCGCCGTCCGCAGCCGTGCGTCGGTCGCGGCATCGAGCGCGGAGAAGCAGTCGTCGAGCAGGTACAGGCGGGGTCGTTTCGCCAGCGCGCGGGCGATCGAGAGGCGCTGGCGCTGCCCACCGGACACGTTCGTGCCGCCCTGGTCGATCGGGGCGTCGAGCCCGCCCGGCATCGCGGCGACGAAGTCGCGCGCCTGCGCGATCTCGAGCGCGTTCCACAGCTCGGTTTCGGACGCCGCGGGCCAGCCGAACCGCAGGTTGCTGGCGACGGTGCCGCGGAACAGGAAGGCCGCCTGGGGGACCAGCCCGATCGAGCCCCACAGCGCGTCGAGCGATTGCTCGCGCACATCGACGCCGTTGACGAAAATCGTCCCGTTGGTGGGATCGAAGAACCGGGGGATCAGGCTGAGCAGCGTCGTCTTGCCGCTCCCGGTGCCGCCGATGATCGCGCTCGTCTCGCCCAGCTCCAGCGTGAACGTCAGGTCGCGCAGCACCGGGCGTTCGCTGCCCGGATAGCCGAACGTCACGTTCTCGAAGCGGACGAGACCGGTCACCTGCGCCGGCCGCACCGGCGACGGTGGGTCGGCGATCGCCGGCACCGTGTCGAGCACCTGCTCGACGCGCTCGGCGCTGGCGACCGCGCGCGGCAGCAGGATCACCATCATCACGGCCATCATCACCGCCATCAGGATCTGCAGGATGTAGGCGAGGAACGCGGTCAGGTTGCCGATCGGCATCGACCCGTCGCTCACCAGGTGACCGCCGAACCAGACGACGGCCACGCTGGAGAGGTTGAGGATCGCCATCATCGCCGGCAGCGTCAGCGCGAAGATCCGGTTGACCCGCAGCGCCGTAGCGGTGAGGTCGGCGTTGGCCTCGCTGAACCGCTCGGCCTCGGATCGTCCGCGGACGAACGCGCGGATCACGCGCACCCCGGTGATCTGCTCCCGGAGCACCTCGTTGATCCGATCGAGCTTGACCTGCATCGAGCGGAATTGCGGCACCACCGTGATCAGCACGACGCCGATGACAATCATCATCACCGGCACGGCGACCGCCAGCAGCGGCGAGAGTGCCGCGCCCTCCCGGACGCGAGGATCACGCCGCCGACGCTCATGATCGGAGCGATCACCATCAGCGTCAGCGCCATCTGCAGGAACAGCTGGATCTGCTGCACGTCGTTGGTGTTGCGGGTGATCAGCGACGGCGTTCCGAAGCGATTGACCTCTGCGGCCGAGAACCCCTGAACACGCCCGAAGACGGCCGCGCGAATGTCCGCGCCGGCCCCCATCGACACGCGCGATGCCGAGTAGACCGCGACGATCGCGACCGCACCGAGGACCAGCGCGATCGCGAGCATCAGCCCGCCGGTCCGCACGATGTACCCGATGTTCCCCTTCACCACCCCGTTGTTGATGATGTCCGCGTTGAGGTTGGGCAGGTACAGGTTCCCGACGCTCTGCACCACCAGCAGCCCGACGACGACCGCGACCTGTCGCCGGTATGGCCGCAGGTAGGTGCGCAGCAGTGCGATCAGCATGGCTTCGCGTCCGGGGCCGCGCAGGGGCCCGCGGCGGCCGGCTCAGCTGGCCGAGACATTGCCGTTCGGGGCGAGGGGGAGCGATCGCAGTCGTGGTCCGCCGGCGGCGACGATCGCGTTGGCGATTGCCGGCGCGAGCGCGATGATCGGGGTTTCGCCGGCGCCGGCCGAGGGGAGATCGGGCCGGTCGAGCAGGACCGTCTCGATCTCCGGGACGTCGGTGAATCGCGGGACCCGGTAGGCGTGCAGCGATGCGTTGAGGATGCGTCCGGCGTCGAAGTGGATCGCCTCGAACAGGGCCCCGCCGAGCCCCATCACGGTCGCTCCCTCGATCTGGAGGGCGACGTTGTCGGGGTTGACGATCGCGCCGCACTCGTACGCGGTCACGATCCGCTCCACCTGCAGCGTGCGGCCGCCGAGGCGGACCTGCGCACAGGTTGCGACGCGTCCGCCCTTCTCGGTTCCGCACGCGATTCCGATGCCCGCGCCGTCACGGGTGTTCCGGCGGAGCCGATCCCAGCCGGCGTGCGCGGCCGCGGCGCGCAGCACGGCGGCGAGCCGCTCGTCGATGAGGTTGCGCAGCCTCAGCTCAAGCGGATCGAGCGACAGCACGGCAGCGAGCTCATCGATGTGCGACTCCCGCGCGAAGTGGTTGGCGGTCGCCGCGAGCGCGCGGTACGGGCCCTGCGGGAGCGGCGAGTCGGCGGGCTGAAACGAGACACGCTGGCTCTCGGCCGCGTACGGGCTGGGGAGACCGGCAGCGCCGGAGTTGACGTTCGCGAACTCCCAGGCGGTGATCGTTCCGTCGCGACGGGCTCCGCTGCGCACGTCGATCACGGCGGCCGGACGCAGGTAGCTGAAGCGGAACTCCTCCTCGCGAGTGAGCGCCACCTTGACCGGACGGTCGGCCGCCCGAGCGAGCGCCGCGGCGGCGATCGCGATCTCCTCGGTGTGCTTGGACCCGAACCCACCGCCGAAGTCGGGCACCAGCACGCGCACGGCCGGCTCGGGGATCGCGAGGGCCAGCGCCAGCTCGTGTCGGACCGTGTACGGCTGCTGGGTTCCCGTCCGCACCGTCAACCGGCCGTCAACCCATTCGGCCAGCGCGACCCTCGGCTCCAGCGACGCGTGGGCGATGTACGCCGTCGTGTACGTCTCTGCGAGCCGGACATCCGCCGCCGCGAGCGCCCGATCGACGTCGCCCTGCTCGTCGCACTGCGCCGCCTCCCACCCCACCCGATCGATCGGATGCGCGCGCAAGTACTGGGCGAGATCCGGTTCGGAGGGTTGCGGTGGGGCGCTCCACTCGGCCTCGACCGCGGCCAGGGCTCGCGCTGCGGTCGGCGCGTCGGACGCGGCGACCGCCACGACGCCGGCTTCGTGCACGGCCGTCACGCCGTCGATCGCCTGCGCCGGAGCGAGGTCGATGCTCACCAGGCTGGCGCCGTAGGCCGGCGCTCGCAGCACCCGTCCGTGCAGCATCCCGGGACGCGCGAGGTCTGACGGGAAGCGATGCGCTCCCGTCACCAGCGCGGTGGCGGTCACGCGCGCGGTCGGTCGGCCCGCCGAGCGCCAGCGCTCGGGCGCGCGCGGCTGTGCGCCTGGCGGCACGAGCT
>CALAQT010000174.1 GCA_937888775.1 uncultured Actinomycetes bacterium
TGCGGATGAAGATCAGCGGCTTGGTCTGACCGTAGTTGCCCGGATAGCCCTGCGGCGCGTGCTTGGTCGGCCCGCCGGCGATCCCGCGAGCCGCGTACTCGCCGATCAGGATCGTGTCGTTGCCGTGGCCGGTGGCATGCAGCGCGCTCCAGCCGGCGTTGAGCAGGCCGCGATACATGTTCGGCGCCACCGAAACGCTCGAGCCGGCAATCGCCTGCGGGCCGAGATCCTCGCCGAAGTTCGCCTCGTTCCAGATCGACCAGAAGTGCACGACCGGCAGCGGTGAGCCAACGCCGTGCGGGCGAAAGCTTCCGTCGTAGCGCTCGCCGACCGCGTGCACGAACTGGCCGTAGTCGCTGGCGTTGGGCTTCCACGCGTAGTTGAGGTTCGTCCGTCCGGGGCCCGGGGGGATGCCCGATCCCTCGGCCCACACCGGGGCTCCGCCGCCGACGGTGAAGTCCAATGTCATCCCGTACTGCTGCGCGTCACGGACGACCGCATCGAGCGTCGCCCAGTTGGAGTCCGGGTAGGCGTTGGGGTCAGCGCCGTTGAAGTTCGACGGAGCATTGGCGGACAGGGGGTTCACGGTCGTGTGCGCCCAAGAGACGAACTCCCGCACGGTGGTGGCCCCCAGCTCGCGCATCCTCAGCAGCGTGGTCTGGGCCGCCTGCGGACTGGTCAGCTCCTGTCCGTCCTCGAAGATCGCGATCTGGGTGGTCGAGGCCGAAGCGAGGGCGGGGAGGGCGAGGCTGCACAGGCCGCTCAGCGCCAGGCACAGCGCGATCGCGGCCGGCAAACGGGGGATGCGGCGCGTGGAAGATATTTTGGGCATGGTGAGAGAACAGCTCCCGACGGTCGAAGTTGCGGCGGTGTTGCGCGTTGCGCAACGCCAAGGGGCATCACCGCTTAGAACTCGGCGCCAGGCTAGCGAAGCATGACGCCGACCGTGCGGCTGAACACCTGCGGGCCGCGCGGATAGGTCCAGGCGGTCCTCACCGTACCGCTGCCGGCAAACACCAGCTTCACGTCGAAGTACCCGTAGGGGTCGGTGAGGTTGACCGTCGCGACGGTCTCAAAGCGCGCCCCGGAGTCCGGGCGCAACTGGATCTCGACGCGCTGGGGTCGGTGTGTCTCGCGCCGCGCGAAGTAGGCCGGGCGCACCCCGCCCCAGACCTCCAGGGGATGACCGCGGTCGGTCGTGGTCACCGGCAGGTAGATCGGCATCCGGTAGGCGTAGAACCCGGGCTTGGGAACTCCGGTGGCGGATTCCAGGCCGCTGGCGAAGTTCCCCCGGGGAGGGTCGGTGAGCAGAAACTGGTCATAGGAGCGGATCCGCGGATCGCGCCAGGTCAGATACTCCGCCCAGTTGAGCCAGACGGCGGCGGTCTGGGGGCTGACCGTGCCGGCCTCGGTGTCCGGTGGAGTGGTCTGATAGCCGAACTCGGTCGAGTAGATCGGGAACCTGGTGTGCGAGCCGTAGACGCGCTGCAGCACGTCGAGCACCCGCTCGAGCTTGGGAATCTCGGCCAGCTCGGCGAAGTCAGGTTCGTCGGGCGTGATCGTGTTGGGTGGGAGCCCCTGCGGGTATGGGTGGTCGGCAAACCCGCTGGCATCAAACAGCCCGGGGTTCTGGGCTGCGAACGCGGCAGAGCCGGCGGTGGTGGTAGGGCAGCCGCGCAGCTTCGCCGCCTCGCCACGCAGCCGGCGATATGAAGAGTCCACGCAATACAGTGCGCGCAGGAATCGCAGCGGGGCCATCGAGTTGAAATCGCCGGGCTCGGTGCCCGTGGTCGATCCGGCGGGGGCGACCTCGCCGATCAGGACCGTGTCGTGTCCGTGTCCTGTGGTCTGCAGGGCAGTCCAGGCGGCGTCCAGCAACTTGCGGTAAAGCCTTGGCGAAACCTCGACCCGCGAGTTGTCGATGGCCTGTGGAGCGAGCTGCGTGCCCAGATTCGGCTCATTCCAGATCGACCAGAAATCGACGCGGGGAAGCGGCTCGGTTGCGCCCGGCGGGATGTAGTGGCCGCTGTAGCGGGTTGCCACCGCGGTCACGAACTGGCCGAACTCCGACGCCGACGGTCTCCACCATGTCTGTGTGCTCGGATCCGGCGCGCCCTTGCCCGAGGCCCACCGGGGCGGCGGGGGCACGAGCGCCAGGTCGATGCCCATCCCGCGCGCCTTGATGTCACTGATGATCGTGTCGAAGAAGGCCCAGCCGGCGGCTGGATAAGCGGCCGGGTCCGCGGCGTTAAAGTTCGGGCGCACCGTGGAGGTGATATCCGGGGCGACGTCGGTCCAGTGCAGATACACGTGCACCCGCTCGGCCCCGAGACGCTTGATCTGATCGAGCGTAGGGCCGGGATCGGTGGTCACCGAGGTGTCGGGGTTGAACATCGACTCAGGTCCCACGTAGGAGTGCAGCGACGGCAGGACCGCGGGGGTTGGGGTGCCGCTCCCGCCGGACAGCACCAGTGCGAGCGCCACGGCGATGATCACGAGGATCAGCACCCCTGACCCCGCCAGCAGGCGGGGCGAGCGAAGCAGCCGTGAGATCCCGGTCGACGGTGGCAAGCGGAGCACAATAACGGCTGCCCACCGGGCAAAGCTTCGCTCCTGCCCGAAGCCGATCCGGCATCGGGAGGTGTCCGAGGTCCTTATAGAATCGGGTCGCATGCTCATCCCGGCCCGCACCGGCGCCACGGTCGGGGGCCGACAGCAAGCGCTGGCCTGGCTGTCGCGGATTGAGGCCGAGACCTGGCTGCTGGCGGGCATTACGGTGCTCGCCGCGGCGCTTCGCTTCGCGACCCTCTCCGGCCAGAGCTACTGGCTTGACGAGGCTCAGGCGGTGCACGAAATGCACCTGTCCTTCGGCGGCATGCTCAGCGCCTGGGGCGCCACCGAGTGGAATCCGCCGCTGTACCTGCTGATCGCGTGGCCGTGGGCGAAGGTGTTCGGAACCAGCGAAGCCGGCCTGCGATCGCTGTCAGCGCTGCTGGGAACGGCAGCCATACCGATCACCTACCTGTGCGGCCGCGAACTCGTCTCTCGCCGCGCCGGGCTGGCGGCCGCCGCGCTCGCCGCACTCAGCCCGTTCATGATCTGGTATTCGCAGGAGGCCAGGGAGTACATGCTGCTGGCCGTGTTGTCGGGAATGTCGCTGCTGTTCTTCGCCCGCACCTGGCATGGACCCTCGCGGCGCAACCTGGCGTGGTGGGCGGCGTTCTCAGGGTTGGCGCTGCTGACGCAGTACTTCGCCGCGTTCCTGATCGCCGCGGAGGCGATCGGACTGCTCTACCGGGCGCGCAGTCGCGCGACAGTGGTAGCGATCGCCGTCCTGGCCCTGCTGCAGGCGGCGCTGATCCCCCACGTGGTCAGCCACATCGTGAATCCCGCGCAGTTCATCGTCGGCGTGCCGCTTTCGCTCCGGGTGCAGCAGGTGCCCGTCACGTTCGGCCTCAACACCCTTTACCACAGCTCGATCGTCTCCTACGGACTGCTCGGAGCGGCGGTGCTGGCGATCGCGGTGATCGTGCTGCTGGTGATTGGAGCCAAGACGGCCGAGCTATGCGGCGCGGGCTTGGCGGCGCTGATGGCGGCAGCGGTCGTGCTCGTGCCGCTGGTGCTCGCCCTGCTTGGCCACGACGACTATCTGGCGCGCGCGTTGATGCCCGGCTGGATCCCGCTCGTGGTTGTGATCGGCGCGGCCTGCAGCGCCACGGGTGCGCGTCGCGCCGGGGCCGTGTTGTTCGTCGTGCTGGCCGCGATGTTCGTTTACGCCGGGGTCCGGATCGACGGCGATCCCCAATACCAGCGTCCGGACTGGCGCCGGATCGCCGCCGTGCTGGGCACGTCGTCGGTGACACGCGCCGTGGTGACCTACGACGGGGAGTTCGCGGCCGGCCCGCTTTCGATCTACCTGCCCAGGATCGCCTGGGCGGGCCCCGGCGAGCAGCTCAACGCCAGCCCGGCAGCGGTCACCGTAAGTGAGCTCGACATCGTCGGGAACACATACCAGACGCTGGCCAAGCCGCTCCGCGGCGGCATTCAGCTGATCGCGTCGCACGCCGTCAACGGCTACCAGGTAGACCGCTTCAGGCTCTCCCCGCCCCGGAGCCTGAGCCGAGCGCAGATTGGCGAGCTAGCGCCGGCGCTGCTCTACCCGGCCGCATCGGGGGCCGTGGTGGTCATCCAGCCGCCCCGCGTCCACCTAGGAGTGCGCTAGCTCGGAGGCCAACGGTTGCGTCTCAGCTGCGCAACACATCGCGATAGGCCCGGACGGTCTCGCGCCCGCACCTGGGCCAGTTGAACTCCCGTTCGACGGTGAGCCGGGCCTGGAGTCCCATCTCCTCCAGCCGCGACGGCTCCGCCAGCAGCCGATCGATCGCCGCGGCCAGGGCCCGGGGATCACAGGCGGGCACCAGTTCGATGCCGCCGCCGGCCGCGGCGATCTCCTCGGGGCCGTCCTCACCCCGGCAGCCGATCGCCGGCACGCCGCCGGCCATTGCCTCGATGTAGGCCACCCCGAACGCCTCCTGCACGCTGGCCAGCACGAAGAGCGAGCCGGCCCGCGCGGCGGCGACCGCCTCCGGGTGGGCGACGCGGCCTCGGAGCTCCAGATGTTGCTCGACAGCGAGCGAGGTCGACAGCGCCTGCAGTCGCTTGCGCTCCGGGCCGTCTCCGACGATCACGCAGCGGATGTCCGGATGGCGCTCGCGCAGGCTCGCCAGCGCAATGATCAGGTCGGCGTGGCGCTTGCGCGCGATCAGATTGCCGACGCTGACCAGGGTCGGGCGCGACGGACGCGGGGCGGCGGTCAGCGGCGGCAGATGGGTCCCGAGGTGGACGACCCGGGTCGTCCGCGCCCCGTGCTCCCGACAGCGTCGCGCCGTTCCGGCGCTGTTGGCCAGCACCAGCCGGGCGTGATTCAGCGTGCGCCTGATGGTGGCTGACCCGGCATGGTCGCCGTAGACGTCTCCGCCGTGCACCGAGACGATCAGCGGAATGTCGGGTGCGACCCGTCTGACCGCATCGCCGGCCGGCACGGCGTAATGGGCATGGACCAGCTCAAACGGGAACCCGGGACGGATCCTGGCCATGGCGCGGCGAAGCGCCGGCGCCGCCCAGGCGCCCCAGGAGGCATAGCTCCACGGCCGGGGCGGCGACAGATAGCGCAGATAGTCCACCGGCAGGCCGTCGAGTATCCGGCTGCCCGTCTGGCTCACGATCTGGCGCATCCGGGGAAGGCTCGGTTGACGCAGCATCGACAGCGGTGGGAGCGGACGGTGCAGGACCAACACCCGAACCTCGAGCCCGGCGTCACGGGCGGCCAGCGCCTGGTGGTGGGCCCAGAGGCCGAGGGTCGGATCATCGTCGCGCGGGTAATACTCGGTGACGACCAGGACTTTGGTCGACATCAGCGCGGGTTTGAGCCCGGGTTCATCGGCCACCCGGCCCGGTGATCGGCGGACCTCGGCTGAGCTCCGGGCAGGGCGGTGGAAATGGCCCGGTGAAACCCATCGGCCATCGCGTCGTAGTTGAAGGCGCCGACCGCGACGCGGCCCGCGGCGCCGAGGCGGCCGCGCAGGGCCGGATCGTCGAGCAGGCCGTCGATCGCCTGCGCCAGCGCCCGACTGTCGCCTGGCGCGACGACCAGGCCGGTCACACCGTCACGAACCAGTCCACCGGCGGCGGCGCCCACCGCCGCGGTCACGACCAGCGGACGGCCGCGGTGCATGGCCTCGTTGCAGACCAGACCCCATGGTTCACGGAATCGTGGCGTGGCGAGCGAAGGCAGGACAACGACTCCGGCTGTGGCGTAGGCGAGTGGCAGGGCGGCGCGGGGCAACGGGCCGATCACCCGGGTGCGCGGGGTTGCACTGGCTCGGTCGGCCAGTGGTCCCTCTCCGACCAAGGCCAGGGTGGCGTCTTGTCGCACTTCAGACCAGGCGTCGAGGAGAACGTCGATTCCCTTCTCGGGCACGAGCCGACCAACGTAGAGCACGAGTGGGCCCGCAAGCTGATGATCGGTTCGGAACCGATCGATCTGGTCGCTGTCGATCGGCGCCGAGAACAGCTCGGCTTCGACCGCCTGGGAGGCGATAAAGACACCGGTCTCGTTGCCCCGGATCGCCGTAACGAATCGTTTGACGTGCTCGCCGTAGGCCACCACGGCATCGGCGTGGCGATAGATGTGGCGGACGGCCGGCAGCGAGACTGCGTGGGTCAGCGAGCGCGGCTGGGCCCACACGGAGGCCCACAGGATGAACGGCCGCCGGTAGCGCTTGGCGCCCAGGTAGGCGGCCGGAAGGATCGGTCCGCCGGCGAACGGGGCGATCACGGCGTCATAGCGGCGCCCCAGGCGCAGCGCCTCGCGCAGTCCGCCCAGCCGGCGGGCCGGGAACGTGGCACACGACAACTGGCTCTCCAGGTCGGCAAACCACGTGGGGACGTAACGCTCGCCGCCGCCGAAGCAGAGGACCTCCAGGTCATACGCCGTGGCCAGGCGTTCGTACAGCGGCAGCCGATACGCGGTGAGATAGTTGGTGACAAGGGCTATCGGCATGGGGGATCGCTCGAGGCGGATCGGTATGCGCCCGCAGCGCAGGCGTGCGCGTAGATCCGCGCCAGCGCCGGGGCCACGGTCGAGGGAGCCGTGAGAGCGCGCACGCGGTCGATTGCCTGACCGCCGGCCGCCGGATCGTGCCTCAGACGGGTGATGACCCCGGCGAGCGCGTCGGCATCGCCCGGCGGCACGAGCCACTCATCGGGCACCAGCTCAGGCAGCCCCCCAACCCGGGATGCGGCCACCGGCAGGCCGGCGGCCATCGCCTCGGCGGCGGCGAGCCCGAAGGTCTCAGCCAGGCGGGAGGGGCAAAGCGCCAGCGCGGCACCGCTTCGCAGCTTCGCCAGCTCAGGCTGCTCGACGCGTCCGACGAACCTGACGCGCTGTCCGCCGCGGTCGAGCCGCGCTCGCTCGGGCCCCTCGCCGGCTACTACGAGCGGAACGCCGGCGATACGGCAGGCCTCGATGGCGACGTCGATGCCCTTCTCAGGCGCCAGGCGCGCCGCCACCAGGGCATGGCCTTCGGGTCTCGCAGCGGCGCCGGCGGCAAAGGCCCGGATCACGTGGGGAAGGACGAACGTCGGCCCGATCGGCGCGCCCAGCGCGCGGAGCCGCTGCTCGGCGAACCGGCTCGGCACGACGAATGCGTCGACCAGCGACGTGAGCCGCCGCTGCCACAGCATCAGCCCGGCGCCGTAGACGACGGCCTCCAGCCGCGATCCCCGACAGTTCAAGGCGATCCCCGGCAGCGTGTTGCGGCCGTGGCAGCGGGTGCACGCAGACCCCCGGGTGAAGCAGACGCCGTTGGCGCAGACCAGCCGGTACTGATGCAGGTGCATGACGATTCGTGCTCCGGCCGCGCGGGCGGCGGCCAGCGCGCGCCAGCCGAACGTCGGATGCAGATTGTGGACGTGGACGATCCGCGCCCGGGTGCGCTTCACCGCAGCACCGACCTCGTCGGGATCCAGTCCGCCGCGCAACAGGCCCGTCGCCGCCGCAGGCGGCATGAGCGTTGCGGACTCGCGTTCCAGCAGCTCGGCGTCCTCTCCGAGCTGCTCGCGTACGAGCCACAGCAGGTCCTCGACCGCCCGCTCCTCGCCACCGCTGGTGCGGTAGTGGTGGTGCAGGAACAGGATCACAGTTCGATTATGCTCACGCCGCGGGATGCCAGATGCCGGCCGATGCTCATCAGGCCGGCTAGTGGTCGGACGGCCACGAGTCAGACCGCGCTGCCCGGGCCACGGCGCTGTCTGGCGCCGATCCGCATAAGCTTGGCGTCGTGAGCCGCCGGATCCACGTGCTGATCGCCCTGCTGGGCGTCGTTTCGGTGC
The DNA here is from genome assembly GCA_937888775.1 of uncultured Actinomycetes bacterium. The sequence continues at coordinate 7,894 of CALAQT010000174.1, forward strand.
TGGGAACCGGCGTCGTGGCCGTGTCGGCGGCGATCGCGGCCCCCAGCCCGGCGATCGCCGACTGCGTCGGTCACGGCCGCCTGACCAAGACCTATACGGTGGCACAGCTCAAGCTCGCCCTGAGCACGCTGCCCCCCGAGGCCAAGCAGTACACCAACTGCTCCGACGTGCTCAACCGCGCGCTGCTGGCGGCGATCGCTACAAAGAAGACCGGGAGGGGAGGCGGAGGGGGATCGGGCGGCTCGTTCCTGCCCACCCCGGTGATCGTGATCATCGTTCTGCTGGCGCTGGCCGGCGCCACGTTCGGCGCCCTGGCCGTTCGGCGGCGCCGCGAGCAGGGGGCAGCTTCCGGAGACGGCTCCGAGCCGCCGGTCGGGCCACCGACCTGACGCCCGGCGGCCTGACCCGGGCGACCTGACGCCCGGCGGCCTGACCCGGGCGGCCTGACCAGATCGGAAGAGCG
>CALAQT010000175.1 GCA_937888775.1 uncultured Actinomycetes bacterium
AGCACTCGCATCGCGCGCTCACGATTCTGCAGCTGGGATTTCTCGTCCTGCATCGACACGACGATCCCGGTCGGCTTGTGGGTGATCCGCACCGCCGAGTCGGTCGTGTTGACCGACTGCCCGCCCGGTCCCGAGCTTCGGTACACGTCGATCTGCAGGTCGTTCTCGTCGATTTGCACCTCCACGTCCTCCGCCTCGGGCAGCACCGCGACGGTGGCCGTGGAGGTGTGGATTCGCCCCTGCGACTCGGTCTCCGGGACGCGCTGGACGCGATGGGTGCCACCTTCGAACTTGAACACCGAATAGGCGCCGTCGCCCTTGATCGCGAACGTGTAGTCGCCGTTGCCGGTCGACAGGGGCTCGATCTTGAAGCCGCGCCGCTCGGCGTAGCGGGTCAGCATCCGGAACAGGTCGCCGGCCCACAGGGCGGCCTCATCGCCTCCCGCGCCGGGACGGATCTCCACGATCACGTTCTTGTCGTCGTTGGGGTCGCGCTCGACCATCGCCAGGCGGATCTCCTCCTCCAGCGACTGGATGCGCTCACGGGAGGTATCCAGGAGCGCGCGCAGTTCCGGGTCCTCGCCCCCCTCTTCGAGCAACTCGCGCGCTCCGGCCAGATCGTCCGCCGCGCGTTGGTACTGCGCGGCCAGGTGGGCGGCGGGCTCAAGCTCGCTATAGGCCCGCCTGGCGGCCTCATAGCGCACCCGGTCGCCGATCACCTCGGGATCGGACAGCTCGGCCTCCAGCTCGGCAAAGCGGTTCTGCACCTGCTCGACCAGATCATCGATCACGCAGGCGAGTCTAGGCCCGACGCGAACGCCGCTCCCCTGAGCGGAAAATGATGGTTGCGCGGAACCTGGCCGAAAAAGCGAACTATGGATGCGCTTTTTCGGCCAGGTTCGGAGGGCCTGGGATTCTGGCGCCGGCTCCCTAGCGCGGGGAGCCCGCCGGTCTGGCGGGCTTCCGTGCTCCACTGACGCGGTCAGTCCTTTGGATTGACGACGTCCTTGACCTTGTCCGCCGCGTCGCCGATCTTGTTCTTGATCGACCCGCTGGCGCGGTCGACCCTGCCCTCGTCCTTCAAGCTCTGATCGCCGATCAGATCGCCTGCCGCCTCTTTGAGCCGGCCCTTCACCTGATCGACCTTACCGTCGGTGTCGCCCATCGGGTCTCCTTTCGCGTGTGAATGGAGGTCTACCCACGGGCAGCCAGACCCAAGCGTGCCGAGACCGGAGGCGCAGCTTAGGCGACGGCTTCGACGCCGACCAGCTCGGCGACGCGTCGCGCGCAGCTCAGGCGACGACCTCCACGCCGACCAGCTCGGCGACGCGTCGCGCGCAGCTCAGGCGACGACCTCCACGCCGACCAGCTCGGCGACGCGTCGCGCGCAGCTCAGGCGACGACCTCCACGCCGACCAGCTCGGCGACGCGTCGCGCGCAGCTCAGGCGACGACCTCCACGCCGACCAGCTCGGCGACGCGTCGCGCGCAGCTCAGGCGACGACTTCGACGCCGATTAGCTCGGCGGCGCTGAGCTCGCCGGGACGCTCGAGCGCGAGCACCGCCTGCAGCGCGGCGATAGATACGGCGAGCTGGTCGAGGTCGGGCTCGCGGGTGGTCAACTTCTGCAGCATCAGACCCGGGTACATGACCCCCTGGACCCAACGCCGGCTGCGGTTTCGTCCCGCCCATTTGATCACCTCGAACGACAGTCCGGCGATCAGCGGCACGCCGACGATCCGCGTCAGAACCAGGATCCACCACGCCGGCAATCCGACCGGCGCGAATACGAAGATCGCCATGATCATCACGATCAGCAGGAAGCTCGTTCCGCACCGCGGATGCAGGCGGGAGTACAGCTTGGCCCGCTCCGGAGTCAGGTCGTCGTCGGCCTCATAGCAGGAGATCACCTTGTGCTCGGCACCGTGGTACTCGAACACGCGCCGCAGGTCGCGGATACGTGAGAGCAGCAGCAGATAGCCGAGGAAGATTGACGTGCGCAGCACGCCCTCCACTGTCCAGAACAGCACCGAGGAGCCAAGCTGGTGCTTGATCAGGCTGGTCAGGCCGACGGGAACCACGAAGAACAGCCCGATCGCGAACACGACCGCCACCACCATCGTGCCGGCCCACGCCCCGCCGGTGATCTGCTGTTCGGCCTCGGGCAGCTGAGCGTTGGCCGAGATCCCCAGCGCACGCAGGCCAATCCCCAGCGATTCGATCAGCGCGGCGACGCCGCGGATCACCGGCAGTCGGTAGATCCGCCGGCGCCGAGACGACGTGACCAGCGGAAACCAGTTGACCGAAATCTCGCCTAATCCGAGCGGCTCTGGACGGCCGGACTCGCCGGCCGCCGACCCGTCTGTGGCCGACCCGTCTGTGGCCGACCCGTCTGTGGCCGACCCGTCTGCGGCCGACCCGTCTGCGGCCGACCCGTCTGTGGTCCGTTCCTCCGCCGGCTTGCGCACGGCGACCGCCCAGTTGCGGACGCCACGCATCATCACGCCCTCGAGTACCGCCTGTCCGCCGACAGGGGCGTCGCGCGAGGCGGTCAGCCGCCCATCACCAGCGCCCAGGCTCACCCCCGGCTCCGGCTCCGGCTACGCGCCGGCGGCGGTGCGTGCGCTCCGCCGGCCCTTGGCGACGCGGCGCTGGAAGCGCTCGACCCGTCCGCCGGTGTCAACCAGCTTCTGACGGCCCGTATAGAAGGGATGACACGCGGAGCAGATCTCGACGTGGATCTCAGATTGTGTGGAGCGAGTCATGAACTCGTTACCGCACGTGCAGCGCACGTGGGCTTCCATGTACTCAGGGTGAATATCGGTCTTCATCTCAGATCAGTGTAGCGAGGCCCGGTTGGGCTTCCCCGTCGCAGCGGTAAGGGCTCGTGAGCTCTACAGCGCCGCCGCCGGGCAGGTGGCGGTCAGCACGTTGTTGGAGCGATCGGAGTCGTCGACCTGGTTGTTGGGGTCGACGGTGATCGTCGGCGCGCCGCCGGCGCTGCACAACGGTCCCACGAACGTCACGCGCACCGCGCGGTGGGCACCCAGATTCGCCACGGTGCGGGTCTTGGCCGGCGACCCGTCCCCAGGGGCGAACAGGACCTCGAACGGTCCCGCCGCGCTCGCACCCAGGTTGGCGATCTGGGCGATATAGACGTCACGATTGGGCCGGGCGGCGATCGGCCCGACCGCGATCGAGCGCACCGCCAGGTCGGGGCGCAACTCCGGCTGTGTGCATCGCTGGCTGTAGCGCACGACGCTGCCCAGTAGACGTCCGCCCGCCCCGGTCCAGCGAAAGGTCACGCGAAACCGGTAGGTCGCCGGCGCCGTCAGGTCCACGACCGGCTTGTTGACGTTCCAGACATCGCCCGGCTGCTGGCCGAGCGAGCGATCGGTCGGTGAGATCCAGGTCCCCAGATCGCCGGCGCGGACCAGCGTGGCGACGGGCGAGGCCTGGCTCCGGGTCAGCAGGGCAAAGCGGACCGACAGCTTCCTGGTTCCCGGAAGTGGCCGCATCACGGCGGTGATCGAAATGGCCCGGGTCGCCGGGTCCAGCGCCCGCTGGCAGACGAAGTCGGTCAGCTGCGCGCGCGGCGAGGAGGCGGCCGCGGACCCCGTTACCCAGGCGCACGCCGCGATCAGCACGGCCCCGGTGACCCAAAAGCGTTTCATACCTGCCCTAACAACGCTGAAGGCCGGAAGTTTCCGCGTATCGCGTGGCAATCGCGCTGATCCGCGCGTGGAGCGACCCCCTAGGTGATCGTGTAAAGCGGACCATCGCCACCTTCGGGCGGCGTGAGCCGCCCTCCCTTGGCGGTGATCGCGCCGCACTGAACGCAGTTGGTGTAGTTGACCGTCACGTCGACGGGGCCCGACTGCGGGGCGTCATCGGCGATCTCATACACGCCGGCCGGGCACATCCAGCGCCAGCCCTCGGCGATCTCCCGCGGGACGCGCTTACGCACCCGAATGTGGTTGGGGGCGTCGTCGCGGGTCGCGTTGCCGCTAATGTAGACGCTGGAGAGCTTGTCGAAGATGTACTTGTTGTCGGGCTTGGGATAGCGCTGGCTGGTGTCGCCGACGAACAGGTCCTGCTGGTCGTTGCGATGCCAGGCCAGCCGGCCGCGAGGCACACGGCCCTTCGTGGCGATCGCCAGGTTGACCAGCGGCGCGCCCCTGACGAACCCGCGCTGGAACGGTTGGCGGGCATTGCGCACCTGGTAGAGCTCCTGGCCGATCGTGGAGTCTTCGACCGCCTGCTCGTAGGCCTCCAGCGATTCGCCGTTCTTGATCGAGGCATAGATCGCATCGGCGGCCAGCCTGCCCGAATGGATGCAGTGGTGGACGCCCTTGAGCGCGACCGTGTCGACCATGCCGCCGGCGTCGCCGACCAACACGGCGCCGGGCATCGAGAGCTTGGGCATCGACCAGTAGCCGCCACCGGGCAGCGCCTTGGCCCCCCAGGCGACGCGCTCGCCGCCCTCCAGGATGCCGCGCACCAGTGGATGCAGCTTGAACTGCTGGAGGAGATCGTGGGCGGAGGTGGTGGCGTCCGCATACTCCAGGTCGATCACGAAGCCGATGCTGACCAGGTCGTCGCCTGACTTCTCGTCCTTCATCGGGTAGATCCAGGTGCCGCCGATCTGGCCGTACTTGGACGAGATCCGCAGCGGCCAGGGCCCGATCGTGTGGATGATCCGATCCAGCGGCTTGGCGACCTTCCACACCTCCTTGACGCCGAGCTCCCACACCTGCGGCTCGCGCCCGTCGCCGAGGTCGAATTCCTTGATCGCGGCGCCGGTCAGATGGCCCCAGCAGCCCTCGGCGAGCACGGTTACCTTGGCCTTGATGTCGGTCCCCGGCTCGAAGTTGCCCAGCGGCTCACCATCCTTGCCACGGCCCTTGTCGCCCGAGCGCACGCCGAGGACCTGTCCGTCGGCGACGATCAGCTGCGAAGCCGACGTCTCGGTCAGCACATATGCCCCGCCCTCCTCGGCCATGCGCTGCTGGTAGCGCGCGAGCGCAGCGACCGAGACGACCTCGTTGCCGTGGTTTTTGAACGGCGGCGGCGTCGGGATCCGCAGCTTGGCCTTGCCGCTCGGCAGCATGTAGACCGCCTCCTTGGTCACCTCGCCGAAGGCGAAGCGCTCCTTGCGCCAGTCCTCGCGGCTGAGATCGGGAAACAGCTCCTGCAGCGGACCCGGGCGCATCACCGCGCCCGACAGGTTGTGGGCGCCGCAGGTCTTGGCTTTCTCGATCACCGCCACCGGGACCTCGCCCAGCCGCTCCATTGCCTCAGGGTCGTCTCCCAGCAGCTGGAGCAGCCGGTTCGCGCACGCCAGCCCGGCGGTACCGCCGCCCACGATCGCCACGCCGACGTCGATGCGCTCGTCCTCGGAGTCGAGTTCACGCTTGATGAACTCCTTCACCGGGTCGACCGGCGGCGGATATTCGCTGGGGGCGTGCCCCCCGCGTCCGTTGCTGGCGGCCATCGCGATCAGCTCGCCTTCTTGGCCTTGATCGCTTCGGTCAGCTTGGGCAGGATCTTGTTCAGATCGCCGATGACGCCCAGGTCGGAGAACTCGAAGATCGGCGCGTTGGCGTCCTTGTTGATCGCCACGATGTTCTCCGAGGACTGCATCCCGACTTTGTGCTGGATCGCGCCGGAGATGCCCGCCGCCAGGTACAGCTTGGGCGACACGGTCTTGCCGGTCTGGCCGATCTGGGCAGCGTAGGGGTACCAGCCGGCGTCGACGACGGCACGCGTGGCGGCGACGGCGGTGTTGCCGCCGAACGCCGACGCAAGCGCCTCGGCGAGCTCGAAGCCCTCGGCCTTGCCCAGACCGCGTCCGCCGGCGACGAGGATGTCGGCACCCTCGATGTCGACGTCGGCTCCACGCTGCTCGCCCCGCTGGACCATCTTGGCCTGCGTCGACCAGGGTGAATACTCGATCTCGACGTCCACGACCTCGGCCGATGCGCCGTCGCCCTGAGTGATCTCGAACGCATTGATCCGCCCGATGATGATCCCCAGATCGCCTCGGTAGCGTGATATCGAGATCTTTGAGTCCTGCAGGATCGGCCGCTCGGCGACGAGCTTGCCATCTTCGGATTTGACCGCCGTGACCTCCATCGTGACCCCGGCGTGCTTGCGCGCGGCCAGGCCGGCGCCGATCTCGAACCCGAGCAGACCGCCGCCGAACAGGGCGTAGGAGTGTCCATGCTCGTCGATCACCTTGGCCATCACGTCGACCACCGGTTGCGCCAGGCCCTCCGGGCCCCGGGCGCGGAACACGTTCCGGGCGCCGTAGGCGCCGAGCGTCTGGCACAGCTCGTCGGTGAGATCATCGCCGCCGACCACGACCGCGTCGCAGCGGCCGCCGACCTCCGCGGCGCGCGCCGCGCCCTCGGACACCGCGCCGAGCGAGTTCTTGTTCAGCGCACCCTCGTAATGCAGAACGTAAGTCAGGACGTCGGCCATCAGATCAGCTTCCTTTCATCCAGCCAAGCGACGATCTTCTCGACCGTCTCGTTCGTGTCCTCGTCCTCGATGATCTGGCCCGCGGACTTGGCGGGCGGATCGTGGAAATCGCCGCAGGCGACGCGCGAGCCCTGCTCACCGACCAGCGAGGCGTCGATTCCGACATCGGCGCTGGTCACGGCCTCCAGCGGCTTCTTCTTGGCGCCCATGATCGCCTTCAGCGACGGGTACCGCGGCTCGTTGATGGCATCGCCGACGGAGATCACGGCCGGCATCTGAACCTCCACGGTGTCGTAGCCGTACTCGGCCTGGCGCTCGCAGCGCAGCGCTCCGTTGTCGACGTCCATCTTGATCACCTGAGTCAGCGACGGCATCTTGAGGTGGTCGGCGACGACGGCACCGATCGTGTAGCACTCGCCGTCGTCTGACTGCTGCCCGAGCAGGACCAGGTCGGGCGACTCCTTCTCCAGCGCCCTTGACAGCGCGTAGCCGGTCGCGGCCACGTCGGAGCCGGCGAGCCCGTCCTCTGACAGGTGCACCGAGCGATCGGCACCGAGCGACACCGCCTTGTGCAGCGCGCGCACCGCCGACTGCGGGCCCATCGTGACGGCGACGATCTCATCGACCTCCATGGCGCCGCCCTCACGGAGCTGCATCGCCGCCTCGATGGCGTGCGTGTCGTAGGGGTTCAGGTTCTTCTCCCCTGATCGGTCCATGCGCCCCGTCGAGGGATCGATGCGCTTCTCGACGGCGGCGTCCGGGACCTCTTTGACCAGGACGCAAATCTTCAACGCTGCCTCCTAATTCCGTGAACGGTCGGGAATGTTACCCGGTTGACTGACGAGTCAATCGGTCCCCTTGAGCGTGCATCCGCGGACGCCGCCAATTACGGCCGATGGGCTCTGGCCCGCGGGCGCGATACATCTCCTACGTTCGTACGGCGCCGCGGATGAAGTCGATCGCCTGCTGAGCTGAGGCGCCCGGCGTGAACACCTCGGCGACGCCCAGCGCCTTGAGTTCCTCCACGTCGTCGGAGGGAATCGTCCCGCCGACCGTGACGACGACGTCGTCGATCCCCTCCTGGTCCAGTAATTCCATGATCCGCGGCACGAGCGTCATGTGCGCGCCGGACAGGATCGACAGACCGACGGCGTCAGCATCCTCCTGGATCACGGTTTCGACGATCTGCTCGGGGGTCTGGTGCAATCCGGTGTAGATGACCTCCATGCCGGCGTCGCGCAGGGCGCGGGCGATGATCTTGGCGCCGCGGTCATGCCCGTCAAGGCCGGGTTTCGCGACCACGACGCGGATCTTCTTCTCAGGGGAGGGGGCCATCTCGATAGGCGGGGACGCAGGTCCGTGCGACCGCAGGCGCGACGATTGTAATGCGACTGCAGCCCCGGCGCCCGGCTGCCCCCGACCTTCAGGGCTCGTCGTGGGCCCTTACTTGACGACGACCGTCTCCTTCATCCCCGGATGAAGCGTGCAGAACAGGAAGTAGGTGCCCTGCTTGGTGAACACGTGGCTGAAGCTTCCCCTGACCTGATCACGCGAGTGGAACTTGACCGGGCCGCTGCGGACCGTGACGTTGTGCGTCAGGTAGCCGACCCATTTCCAGGTGACCGTCGCGCCCCGTTTGATCGTCATCTTGCCTGGGCGGATGAAGATGTCGCCGACCTTGGCCTGCGTGGGGGCGCTGAAAGCGAACGCTGAGACGGCGGCGAAGGCAAGGATCGCGGCGGTCAAGGCGAGGATTACGAGCTTACGCATGAGCTTCCCAGATTCGAAGTGCGACGGCGGCCTCTAGACGACCCGCCGGATTTTCGCACAGGCGGTGCGGTCCCGCCCGTCCGGATACCTAATCGTGCTTCCCGTCATAAATACGGTCCCACCGAGAGGTGGGGAGCACTAACCACGGCGCCGACGCCCTGGGCCGCGAGCCGGGCGCGGGCGGGCTCGGCCCGCGAGCGTCACGCTGGCGATACCGCCCGCGGTTGCCGCACCGGCCAGCACCGCGCTGGTCTTCAGCCGCCGGCTCAGGCGATCGAAGCGCAGCACCTCCCAGCCCTCCTGGCGGGCCACCCGCGCCAGCTCCCGGTCTGGATTGACCGCCACTGGGTGTCCGACCGCCTGCAGCATCGGCAGGTCCGACGCGGAATCCGAATAGGCATAGGAGGCCCCGAGATCGATCCCCTGCTCACCCGCCAGCTGCTCGATCGCGCGCGCCTTGCCGCTGCCATACACGAACAGTCCCACCGGTCGACCGGTGAACACCCCGTCGATGACCTCAGAGAACTCCGATCCGAGCGCGCCATCGAGGACGAGGACCTGGGCGAGGATCTGCGCCAGCTCCTGGGAGGCGGCGGTCACGATGTACGCACGCCGCCCGGCGTCCTGATGTTCGTGGGCCAGCGACAGAACCTGGGGATAGACGCGGGGCAGGATCCCGGCCAACACGGCGGCGCCGAGCCGCTCCAGGTCACGCGTGCGGGTCCCCTTCAGCGACGCTGAGATCCGGTCGCGCAGAGCGTGGGTGTCATCGTCGGTGGCGCCGTGCAGCCGAAACCGCGCGTTGGCCCAGGCGTCGGCCAGCAGCTGGCGCCGGCCGAGCAGACCGGCCCGATAGGCGGCGCGCCCGAACTGGAAGGCCGAGGAGCCCTCCATCAGGGTGCGATCGAGGTCGAAGAAGGCGGCCCCGGCTTCGCCGGGGCTTGGGAGTTCGCCTGGCGGCGAACTCCCGGCGGGGCAACCGTCAGCCTCCATTGACCTCGATTATCACGGCGTCGCCCTGGCCGCCGCCCGAGCAGATCGCCGCGCAGCCGAGACCTCCGCCCCGACGGCGCAGTTCGTACACGAGCGTGCCGAGAATGCGCGCGCCTGAGGCGCCGATCGGATGTCCGAGGGCCACCGCGCCACCGTTGACGTTGACGCGATCCTCGTCGATCTCCAGGATCCGGATCGAGTTCAGCGTGACCGAGGCGAACGCCTCGTTGATCTCCCACAGATCGATGTCCTGCGCCTTGAGACCGGCCTTCTCCAGCGCCTTGAGTGCAGCCTTGCCCGGCGTGCGCGCCAGGTAGGCGAAGTCGTCGGCCACCTGTGCCTGGGCGATGATCGTCGCCAGCGCACGCTTGTTGTTGCGTTTGGCCCACTCGTCACTGGCCACCACCAGTGCGCCGCCGCCGTCATTGACGCCGGGGGAGTTACCCGCCGTGTGCGAGCCGTCCTTGACGAAGATCGGCGGCAGCTTGGCGAGCGTCTCCAGGGTGGTGTCGCGGCGTGGCCCCTCGTCCACCTCGACCACCGTGTCGCCCTTGCGACCCTTGATGGTCACGGGGACGATCTCCTCGGGCAGGCGACCCTCGTCGGTGGCGGCGAGCGCGAGCTGGTGCGAGCGCAGGGCCCAGCGGTCCATGTCCGGGCGCGTCAGCTCCAGCTCAGCCGCAACCTCGCTGGCCTCCTGAGCCATGTGCTTGCCAGAGAATGGATTGGTCAGCCCGTCGTTGATCATCACGTCGATCAGCTTGCCGTCGCCCATCCGAAAGCCGAAGCGCGCCTGCTTGAGCATGTAGGGAGCGTTGGACATCGACTCCATCCCGCCGGCCACGCCGACCTCCAGGTCGCCGGCGCGGATCGCCGCATCGAGCAGGCCCGTGGCGCGGATCCCCGACGCGCACACCTTGTTGATCGTCTCGGAGGAGACCTCCATTGGAATACCGCCCTTGATCTGCGCCTGGCGGGAGGGGACCTGCCCCACTCCGGCCTGGAGCACCTGACCCATGACGACGTGCTGGACCTGCTCGGGCGCGACGTCAGCACGCTCCAGTGCAGCTGCGATCGCGGTGCCGCCGAGTTCGGTCGCTTCCAGAGAGGACAGCCCGCCCCCTAGCTTTCCGATCGGCGTGCGTGCTGCGGACAGAATCACCGTCTTAGGCATGGCTTGTTGGTCTCCGTGGTTGGTGGCCCTCCAATCCTAGTAACGTGACGCGCCGTGCACGTCGAGGCGACGACCGAAAGTCCACTCGCCACCGTGGCCGACACGATCGTGATCGGCCTGTTCGACGGCGAGCTGATCGCCCACGACGTGCCCGACGGGACGCTCGCGGCGATGCTGACCTCCGGCGAGGCCCGCAGCGCGTTCAAGCACCTGGCGGTGGCTCACGCTCTCCAACGCCGGTTCATCCTCGTCGGCCTGGGCACTCGTGACCAGTTCGACGCCGAGCGTGCGCGCGTCGCCGCCGCAGTCGCCCACGGCCGGGCCGGCGAGCTGGGCTGCAGGACCCTGTGCTGGGAGGTTCCCCATCACGTCGACGGCGCGATCGTCGAGGGCCTCGTGCAGGGCACGCTGCTGCACGCCTACCGCTTCGATCGCTACAAGCGCCCTGAACCGGCGGCGCAGGACGCCCCGCCGGTCGAAGCGCTGATCCTCTCAGACCACCACGACGTGTCGGCCTCGGCGCGGGCGGGGACGATCATCGCCCAGGCCCAGAATCGCGCCCGGGATCTCGCCAACACCCCCGCCAACGACCTCACGCCGACGGCGCTGGCCGCCTACGCGACCGCGCTCTCACAGCGCCTGCCCGACGTCTGGGTCACGGTGCTAGGCGAGCCCGAGATCCGCGCGGCGGGCATGGGCGCCTTGGCCGCCGTCTCGCAGGGCTCCGACCAGGACGCGACGCTGATCGTGCTCGAGTACGACGGGGCGGCGGCCGACGCCCCGCGTCTGGCGTTGATCGGCAAGGCGGTCACGTTCGACACCGGCGGCCTGTCAATCAAGCCGGCAGCCAAGATGCACGAGATGAAGTTCGACATGTGCGGTGGCGCCGCGGTGATCGAGGCGATTGCGGCACTGGCCGAGCTCCAGGCGCCGGTCCGCGTGCTGGGCCTGGTCGGCGCGACCGAGAACATGCCCGGCGGCGGCGCCGTCAAGCCCGGCGACATCGTCGCGGCGCTTGACGGCACGACGATCGAGATCAACAACACCGACGCCGAGGGCCGGCTGGTGCTGGCCGACTGCATCAGCTACGCGCGTCGGCTGGGCTGTGACCGGATGGTCGACATCGCCACACTGACCGGTGGGATTGTGGTGGCGCTCGGATCGGTCTACGCCGGGCTGATGGCCAACGACGACGCGCTGGCCGAGCTCGTGCGCAGCAGCGGCGAGCGCAGCGGCGAGATCGTCTGGCGGATGCCGCTTCATGCCGATTACGCCGAGATGGTCAAGGGGCGCTACGCGCAGCTGACCAATCTGACCGAGCGCCGTGAGGCCTCGTCGATCACCGGCGCCGAGCTGCTGCACCACTTCGCCGGCGATGTGCCTTGGGCCCACCTGGACATTGCCGGGGTGGCCGACGGAATCCGCCGCCCCTACCTCGATCGGGCCGGGAGCGGCTTCGGCGTACGACTGCTCACCGAGGTGGCGCGCGCCAGCGCGACTTGACGCGATGGATTTCGATCTATCAGACGATCATCGGCTGCTGCGCGACACCGTGCGCCAGTTCGCCGAGGCGGAGATCGCCCCGGTGGCCGAGGAGCTGGACCGCACCAAGTCCTTCCCGTACGAGATCGTCAGCCAGCTCGGCAAGCTCGACCTGATGGGGATCCCGTTCCCGCAGGAGTACGGCGGCGCGGGCGGCGACTCGCTCGGCTACGCGCTGGCGGTGGAGGAGCTGGCCCGGGTCGACTCGTCGGTGGCGATCACTCTGTGCGCCCACACGTCGCTGGGGACCCAGCCGATCTACCTGTTCGGCTCCGAAGCGCAGAAGCGTGAGTGGCTGCCGCGGCTGTGCGCCGGCGAGATCCTCGGCGCCTTCGGGCTGACCGAGCCCGAGGCCGGGTCCGATGCCGGCAACACCAAGACGCGGGCGGCGCTGGACAACGGCGAATGGGTGATCAACGGCGCCAAGCAGTTCATCACCAACGCTGGGACCGGGATCTCTGGCGTCGTGGTGATCACCGCGCTGACCGGCGAGCGTGAGATCTCCAACCTGCTGGTGGCCAACGGCACCGACGGCTACGAACCGGGCGAGCCGTATCGGAAGATGGGCTGGAACGCCTCGGACACGCGCCCGCTGACGTTCACCGACTGCCGCGTGCCGACCGACAACCTGATCGGCACGCGCGGCGCAGGCCTGCGCCAGTTCCTGCACATCCTCGACATCGGCCGGATCGGCGTGGCCGCGATGGGGGTCGGGCTGGCCCAGGGCGCGCTCGATCAGGCGTTGGCCTACGCCAAGGAGCGCCGCGCGTTCGGCCAGCCGATCTCCAAGTTTCAGTCGATCGGCGCCAAGCTGGCCAACCTCTCGACCGAGATCGAAGCCACCCGGCTACTGGTCCACAAGTCGGCGTGGCTGAAGGACGTCGGGCGCAACTTCAGCCTGACGGCCGCCCAGGCAAAGCTGAAGTCCGGCCGGCTCGCGGTCCGCGCCGCGGACGAGGCCGTGCAGATCCACGGCGGCTACGGTTACATCGAGGAGTATCCGGTCTGCCGGTTCTACCGCGACGCCAAGATCCTGACCATCGGCGAGGGCACCGACGAGGTGCAGGAAATGGTCATCGCGCGCGCGCTCGGCGCCTGAGCCACCGATCCCCCGCCCTTGGCGCTGGCCGCCGCCTGCCCCAGGCGGTGCTCGCTCAGCGGCCGATCGCCTGCGGGAAGTTGAACCGGTGCTCGGGATCGAACTGCTTGCGGACCGTCAGCAGACGTGAGTAGTTGGCGCCGTAGTACGCGTGCTGCCAGCCCTTGAGACCCGCGTCGATGTAGTTCTGATACGCCATCCCGGAGACATAGGGCTGCATCCGCTGGTGCGTCTGCCCGAGCCAGGCTGCGCCACCGCTGTAGCTGAGGTACTGGATGCAGAACAGCGTGTTGCGGTGCACGAACGCGGTGGCGTTCGGCTTGACGCGATTGATCGCGCCGCCGTAGGAGTCAAACAGGATCGCCGCCGAGCCCGGCTGGCCCTGTCTGGCATCGATCGCGGAGATCAGCGTCGCGCGTCCCGCGCCGTTCAGCGGATGGGTCACGTAGTCGGACTTGGCGTTGAAGCTGGCGCGCTGCAGCTGCCCGCCCGGTCGCGTCCCGATCGTGTGGCAGCTTTGCAGCGATTGACCGAGACATCCTGCCCACCGTGTCTGCAGGCCGAGATAGTCCTGATTGCCGGCGCTCAATCGGGCGCCTTCGACGGCGGTGAGCGGAGCCAATAGCCGCCCCAGGCGAGATGCAGATCCGAGGTACTGCCCGGCCACGAGCACCTGTGGGCCGCCTGAGCCGGTCTGCAGATGAAAGACAGAACTGAAGTTGTCGCTGGCGAGAGGCGCCCAGTTCTGCCACGCCTGCATGGCCTCGCTCGCCTCGGACCAAGGCCAGTAGACGAAGAACCACGCGGCGGTTGCCGGCGCGTGGTGAACCCGAAACTGAAGTTGCGTAACCACCCCGAAGTTGCCGCCACCGGCGCCGCGCAGCGCCCACAGCAGATCCGGGTTGCTGTTCTGGTTGACCTGACGGATGCGTCCATCCGCCGTCACCACCTCGGCGCCGATCAGATTGTCCAGGGTCAGGCCGAACGCGCGGCCGGCGAGCCCCATCCCGCCCCCCAGTGCGTGGCCGCCGATCCCCACCGACGGGCAGGAACCAGCGGGGATTGTCGCGCCCTTGGCGGCCAGGGCGGTGTACACGTTGATCAGCTGCGCGCCGGCGCCGATCGTCGCGGTGCCGGCGCGGCGGTTGACGCTGATCGCGCTCAGGTTCCTCAGATCGAGCACGAGCCCGCCGCGCTGCGTCGAGTATCCGGCGTAGCTGTGCCCGCCTGACCGAGCCCGCAGCGGCACGTCATGCCCGACCGCCCAGCGCACCGCCCCCTGGACGTCTGTGGCGCCCAGCGGGCGCGCCACCGTGCTGGGCAGCACGCCGTCGAAGCGCTCGTTGTACACGTGCGCGGCCGCCGGAAAGCCGGGCGAGCCGCGGTTGATGATCGGCCCGCGCATCGCCTGGCGAAGCGTCCGCGGGACCGACGAGCCGGCTGCCCGTGCGCCGCTCAGGCCGCCGGCGAGCGCCCGGGCGGTGGGGCTGGCGGCCAGAGCCGTGCCGCCGACACCGGCGAGGAAGGCCCGGCGATCGACCGGCTGGTCCATGGTGCTCCCCCTAATCCCTCGGCGCGCGCTCGCGTTCTCGCTCGAGGATCGTACTGGCCGCGCTGGCCGGATCCAACTCACGGGCCACGACGCGGTCAAGCAGCTCCCGGACGGAATCATCCTTCCGGATCGACGCCTCAAGCTCACGCCGCATCCGAAACGACGCGATCGCCAGCACCTCGTTGAACAGATTACGCCGCCGTCGCTCTGACAGAGTGCCCTTGGCCTCGATGTGCTGGTGGTGCTCGGCGAGCTTGTCGCACAGCTCGGCCACGCCCTCGCCGCGGACCGCGTCGGTTCTGACGACCGGCACCTCCCAGTCCAGCCGCGGTCCGAGCGCCAGCACGCCCTTGATCTCGCGAACCATGGTGTCGGTCAGCGGATGATCGGCTTTGTTGACCACGATCACGTCGGGAATCTCCATCACGCCTGCCTTCAGCGCCTGGATCGAGTCGCCCGAACCAGGCATCAGGACCAGCACCACGGTATCGGCGTGGTCGATCACGTCGACCTCGGCCTGGCCAACGCCGACAGTCTCCACCAGCACGAGATCGCGACCCGAGGCGTCCATCAGCAGCGCCGCCTGCAGCGCGGCCTCGCTGAGGCCACCGAGCGCCCCCCGGTTGGCCATCGAGCGGATGAACACGCCCGGGTCAAGGAAATGGTCCGCCAGGCGGATTCGATCGCCCAGCAGGGCTCCGTGGGTGAACGGCGAGGACGGGTCGACCGACAGCACCGCGATGGTGCGCTCGCGCGCCCGCTCGAGCTTGGTCAGCGCTCCCAGCAGCGTGGACTTCCCGACGCCGGGCGGGCCGGTGAAGCCGACCACCTCCGCACGTCCCGTATGGGGATAGACCTGGCTGACCAGCTCCCAGCCCAGGGGATCGTCGTTCTCGACCAGCGTTATCCCCCGCGCCAGGGCGCGCCTGTCGCCGTTGAGGAGGCGCGCGGCGAGTGTCTCGTCTGGCGGACGCATCAGGGCGAGCAATCATGCCGGATGGGCCTGTCGCGGGTTGCCCAGCACCGCGCGGCGCGGTCTGAAACGATGAGCCGTAGATGAACGGTCCATTCGCCGCCCGCCTGGACTCGCTCGTCGGCGACGGCGTCGAGGCCGCGGTCAGAGCCAAGCATCGCCTCCGGCTCAAGCGCCTGGGCTGGGAGCACGCGCTCGATCCGTCGGGGGACGGCGCCTGGGCGCGGGGCGATCCGCGCCCGCGGGATGGCTGCTCGCTGGAGGTGCTGATCGACGGCGCCGCCGCATTGCCTCGGATGGCCGAGGCGATGGAGAACGCGCGGGAGTTCGTGCATATCACGGGCTGGCACATCACCCCCTCCTTCGAGCTCGTGCGCGGTCAGCGCCCGCAACCGATCGGGGCGCTGCTGGCCGAGCTGGCGCTGCGCATCGACGTGCGGGTGCTGGTCTGGTCCGGCTCACCCCTGCCCACTTTTCATCCCAGCCGAGCCGACGTCAGGGAAGGGATCGCGAACCTGACCCGCGGAACGCGGATCCGCTGCGAGGCCGATCCGCGCGAGCACCCGCTCCACTGCCATCACGAGAAGACGGTCGTGATCGACGGCGCGCTCGCGTTCGTCAACGGGATCGACATGACCGACGCCGCCGGGGACCGGTTCGACACGCAGGCTCATCGCGCCCGCCGGCGGATCGGCTGGCATGACGTCGGCACACGGCTGACCGGCCCGGCGGTGGGCGACGTCGGCGACCACTTTGCGCTGCGCTGGAAGGAGCTGACCGGGGAGCAGGTGCCCCATCCCCCCGCGCCGGCGCCAACCGGCGGCCAGACCGTGCAGGTGGTGCGCACGGTCGCCAACGGCATGTACAACGCCCTGCCCCACGGCGAATTCCGCATCCTCGAGACCTATCTCAAGGCGCTGCGCAGCGCCAGCCGGCTGATTTATCTGGAGAACCAGTTCCTGTGGGCGCCGGAGATCGTCACGGTGCTGGCCGATAAGCTCCGCCATCCTCCCCACCCGGACTTCCGGCTGGTCGTGCTACTGCCGGCCAAGCCCAACAACGGCGGTGACGACACGCGCGGGCAATTGGGCGTCCTGGTGCAAGCCGACGGCGATGATCGACTGCTGGCGGCGACGATCCGCTCGTTCTCGGAGGGACGCGACGACCCCCTGTACGTTCACGCCAAGGTCGCGATCATCGACGACCGCTGGCTGATCGTTGGATCGGCGAACCTCAACGCCCACTCGCTGTTCAACGACACCGAGATGGACGTCGTCACCGACGACGCCGGGCTGGCTCGCCAGACGCGCGTGCGATTGTGGTCAGAGCATCTGGAGCTCGACGCCGAGACCGTCGCCGCCACCGACGCGCGGACGCTGGTCGACGATCACTGGCGCCCGATCGCCCACGAGCAGTTGCAGCGGCGCCGGCGCGGTGCCCCCGCGACCCACCGCCTGCTGGAGCTTCCGCGAGTCTCGCGACGGTCGGGGCGCCTGCTGGGACCGCTACAAGGCCTCATCGACGACGGCTGAGCCCCTACGATTCGGCCGTGCGCTCGGTGAGCACAAGAGAGCTCAGACAGCTGCGCCAACCCGTGGTGCCGCCGTTGGTCCGCAGCCCCCCGCCGCCGCTGCACGGCGGTCCGCTCGCGCTGCTGAGCTTCGCGCGCGCCAACAAGATGATCAGCCGTGGCTATCTGATGCTGATCGCCCGCTGGTGCTGGCTGAAGCTGCGCTGGCGCGGGCGGCTGGTGACCGACGGGCTGTGCTTCGTGTGCCCGGGCGTCAAGTTCGAGATCGGCCGTGAGGCGACCGTCACGCTGGGGCGCTGGTCGTGGATCGGACACGGCTGCAAGATCCGCGTGCACGAGGGAGAGCTGTCGATCGGCGCCAAGAGCGTGCTCGGACAGGAATGCACGATCTCCGCCTTCCAGCACATCGCGATCGGACGCGAGTGCATCATCGCCGACCGTGTGATGATGATCGACTTCGATCACGGGATGGTGGAGGTCGAGCGCCCAATCCGCGAGCAGGGGATCTACAAGCGCGACGTCGACATCGGCCATAACGTCTGGATCGGCTACGGAGCCTGCGTGTTACGGGGCGTCACGGTCGGCGACAACTCGGTGATCGGAACCAGCTCGGTCGTCACCTGCGACGTTCCGGCCAACGCGGTCGTCGGCGGCATCCCTGCCCGGGTGATCCGGATGCGCGACAAGCCGCGGACCTTTCGCTGGGGCTGAGCCAGGCGGGCGGCCGCGGGCCCAGAGTCTTTTTGCTTGGGTGGCCCGGCCAGGTACGTAGCAGCTATCCCCGCCCTGCGAAGCTACGCGAGCGGCTTCGGCGTCTGCTTCCGCCGTGCTCGCGTCGCTTGCGTCCAGCCAACGTCACGCACCCAACGCGGCACGCGCGGAGCAGACGTCAAGCCGACATCAACGGGTCCAGCCGCTCAGCTCAGGTGCCAGCTCGCGCAGCTGATCCGCCGGTTTTGCGCTTCCCCGCTCGATGCGCGCCAGCGCCTGCGCATGGCCCTGGGCGCGTTCGCGCGGGTACTCCCCCGCCGTGCGGCGAGAGGCCAGGAACGCCCAGTCGCTCGATTGAAGCGCCAGCAGCTGGCGCAGCGCTGTGTCGGGCGGCCGGTCAGACACTGCCAGCAGGCGCAGCTCGGCGGTGCGGGCACCCCAGGCGAGATCAGCCACCGC
>CALAQT010000176.1 GCA_937888775.1 uncultured Actinomycetes bacterium
ACAGTTAGCCACGAACTCCTGAGTAGCAAGCACAAGAGCAGCAGCCTCGCCGGCATCGCCCGGACTGCTGCCTCCGGACAAAACCAGCAGCCGGGCTCCTCGCTGCCGGTTTTGAGCACAGGCAGTCACGCTGCCGGCGCCGCCGGCCGCTTCTGCATCGCCGCTGAAGCGGCCACGGCAGATCGGATCAGAGTTAGCTGACCCGCCGCACGCGAGCTAGCACCAGGGGGTGTCCCCAGGGGCGGCGCGGGCTTGCGCTTTGCCACGGTTGCGATCGTCCGCGCGCCGGGGCGGGGCCGCGCGCCCTCCAGTCCGCGCCAAGCAGGGCTCTGCCGGCGCCGGGGCAGATGCTCGCCGCAAGCAGGGGCCCCGCGCTGTGCTGCTGGAGCCAGCTGAAAGGGGAAGCCTGCTGCGCGGGATTCGGGGCGGCCGAGAGTTCTGCGTATTCGTGAGGCTGTCGCACAAACCCGACGAACCGGAAATCTGTTGTGCGGAGGTCCAATCGGGCGCGGCGCCACCAAGGCCAAATTGGTCGCGTGAAGTCCTCGACGTCGGTCAGCGCGCCTCCTGACGCGTCGGTTCTCGGGGCGCCTCGACTGCGTTTGGAGGTTTTGCCAACGCCTCTGTTTGTGCGACAGCGTCTCGGGGCCGGCGCGCCGGCCAACCTCTGAGGGATGAGAATCGCGATCCGGGCAGGGCAAGCCCACCCCTTGGTCTTTGGCGCTGCCGCGAAGGGGGTTGACTTCGCGCGGACCGCGATAGCGAAGTGGGACCGTTGCGGGCATTCTGACACCGATCAGTCCCGACCTCCGCAGATTCACAGGACAGCCTCACGATGGAGCAGCAGCGGGCGAGACGAGCCCGCGGGCTGCTCAGGTGACTGGCGTCTGCTTGGTTGTTCGCTGGTCGCCTACGCCAAGCCGTCGGTGAAGCAGCTCTACGGTACGCCTGCGATTTTGCCGTTTCCGATCCGGGCCTACTTGACGGCCGGCCGGGGGACGTTGAGCGCCGTGGCGCGGGCCAGCCCGCCAGCACTGAGCGAGAGCCGGAGGCTGAGCAGGTTGCGACTACGAAGGATGTGCACGGTCAGGTGCCGCGTGCGCCGGCCGACCGCGAACCGCTGCGGCCGCAGACCGGCGACCCGCACGACGAGCGTCGCGTCGAGCGAGCTTGACACGGTCAAGCGGAGCGACCGGGCCCTGCGCCCGAGCGCCCGGGGGGCCTGTAGCGTCAGGAACAGCGGCCGCGCCGCGCGGAGTCGGACCACAAGGGACGCGACGCCCGTGCGACCGAAGCGGTCGCGGGCGACGAGGTCGATCCGGCGCACGCCGGCGGGAAGGCCGGAGACGGTGATCTGGGAGCCTGTGCCAAGCAGCCGCCGCCCAAGCGTCCAGCGAAGCTGGTGCCCTGCAAGCAGGCGGGATTGGTCGTCGAACGCCTGGCCTGAGAGCACCAGCGGTGCGTCATTGGGCTGGCGCAAGCCGGGCCACGGAATCAGGATCCGCACGGACGGCGGCGCTCCCGGGGAGCTAAAGCGCCGGGAGACGGCGGTTGTCGTCTGGAAGCCATCATCTACGACGACGCGGATGCGCGCGTGTGTCGAGCGGAACAGGTAGCGTGCGGGGAGCAGCGCGCTGCCGCGGTTCGGTCCCATCCAGACGGGGTTCCAGCTGCGGCCGCCGTCGCCGGAGTAGTCGATCTCGACATCGAGGGCATCGCGGTCCCGGTCGGTCGCGCGCCAGCGGGCCACCGCGTTGCTTGCGTGGAAGCTCGGAAGCTGCGGGATCGTGACGGTCGGCGGGTGAGCGCTCTTCTTGCGCGTGGCGAGCGTCACGCCGTTGCTGGCGACGGCAACGCTCGTGACCCCGGCGGCGGGGACTACGGCGGTCAGGGTGAGGATCGGTTGCGGCGGCTTGGCGTCGACGTGTCCGAAGGATGCGAGCATCGGTACGTCAATGGGTGCGCGACCGGTCGACGTGGTCGCGATCAGGTGATAGGGCGAGCCGGAGGCGGGTTGCGGTGGCGCCTTCACGGGATTGACGTCGACGATCGTCACGTGGCCGTCGCGGTCCACGGATGCCGTTACCTGCAGGGACGCGACGGCGTTCGCGGCTGCGTGGGCCTTGGCGACGGCGCTTCGGGTGACGTCGGCGCTCAGGTACCCGAAGCTGGCCAGGATCGCGTTCCAGTTGTGGACCGAGACCCACGCGTTCGCGGCTGAGCCATTCTGCAGGATCCCGAGCGGATCGCCGTCGCTCACGTTGGCGCAGTACGACATGAAGTCGAACCACTGCGTAGGGGAGGCGGATGCGGGGATCACCTCGTACGGGAACGGGTACCCGGACGGGGCGGGAGCCAGACCAACGCTCTGCAGGAAGCCGTTCTGGTCTGGTGGCCATGGCTCGGCCGACTGGGTACCTCCACCTGGAAGGACCGCTGCGCCGCATCCGGCCGACGCATGAGGTCGCCCGAGGAGGTGGAACAGCTCGTGTGTGACGCTCGTCAGAGGCTCCGGCGCGTTGACGAATGCAAAATCGTGCGTGTCCAGCCCAAGCTCCTGCCAGCAAGTGCCATTGGCCTTTGCGGAGCGGATGTCGTTGTGCTCGATGCCAACGTCCGCGCCGTGCGCCGGCTCACCGTGATTGCAGACGTAATGCCTGACCCTGTCGAGCAGCTCGGCTGTGACTTGCAGCGAGGAGTTGCCCTTTCCGACCTGATCGCCGATGTCGATCGTGTCGGCGTACGGCTCCACGATCAGCGGGATCGGCGTCACCACCCGCGCCCACTGGAACACTGTGTTGGGATCCGGGAGCGTCGCGTCGTACGGGTTCGTGACGATCATCGCGAGCGGGCGAATCTCGAACGGGAATGTGTAGAAGAACGGGATCTCACCGATCGCGAACTTGTTGTCGATCTGGCACGCGCTGGTGGTACACGGCGCCCACGCCGGCGGCTGGCCGGGCAACGCGGCGGTGTGGGCCGTCGCCTGGACCTTGAGCGGGGGCAGCTGATCCGATTGGGCCGGCAACAGGTCCGCCTCGAGCTCGACCTTCCCGCGCTCCCATGAGGACGGAAGAACAAACGTGTAGACGCCGGTGTAGTTGTCCTGCAAGAAATCGGGCCCGAACCCCGAAAGCCCCGGAGTGAGCTTGCCGGGAGTCGTCATCGGCAGTAACGGGCTCCCCGGAAGCGAGACAAGATCGCCGGAGCTGTCATAGCTGTAGCCCTTCAGCTCAGCCGGTACCAGAATCCCCGACGCCGGCCCGTACCGAAGGTCGGCATACACGCGCACGACGGTCGACTTGAAGGCCGCGAGGTTGGCGAGCGCCTGCTGGGTCCCGGGCGTGGCCGCTTGCCCGATCGTCACGTAAGGGATCGGCGCACCCGGATTGCTCGGATTGCGTTGCGGCAGGACCGGCAACTGCGTGCCCTGCGTGATCTGCATCGAGAGCACTTCCGGGTCGAACTTCGGTGCGCACGTCCCGCCGACCTTGAACGTCGTGTCTTCCTCCGTAAAAGGTGGCGCCGTTGCGTGGATCGTGGCGGTACGGCTGAAAACCGTGAAACCAGTCACCGGCGCGGTCAACGTGAGCGTGACCGCCTGCGCGAAGACGCCGTTCGGGAACGTGACCTCGGTGGGATTGAACGCCGCTTGCACGCCTGGCGGGAGCCCAGTCACAGACAGCGACACGGGACCGGGGAAGCTGGCGGCGCGTCCGACCTGCACCGGTACCGTGATCGTGCATGGCGACAGGCTGATGTTGGTCGAGCCCTGGATCGCGACAAAGAACGCCGGCAGAACCCCCACGTCGAGAATGAGCGAGTGGCTCACGGTGCCCGCGCTGGGGTCCTGCGGCGTGCCCGTCACGGTGACCGCCACGTCCCCACCATAGATCGGCGGCGCGGTCGGATCCGCAGACAGAGTGAGCGTGCTCGCTGTGCCGTCGGCCGGATCAGGAGCGAACTGCGCGTGGACGCCAGACGGCAGCCCGCTTACATCTAGCCGGATATTGCCCGCGGAGCCGGCGAGCCGGCCGATCGCGATCGTGTCTGTCGCACTCGCGCCTTGCACCACCCTCACGTCGCCGCTGCCAGCGCCGAGCGTGAAGTCAGGTGGCGCCGGCGCCGACGGCGTGTCGAAGCTGAGATCGTCGATCGCGATCTGCTTGTCGTCGTCGCTTCCATCAGTTCGCGCGGTCACCTCGAAGCCGACGATTATCGCCGTCGGGCTCGAGACCGACAGCTGCGTATGGACGCCAGCGGCCTCCTTGACCAGCGTCTGCGGAGAGGCCGCGACCTGATGCCCCGCGGAGTCAAAGGCGAGCAACGTCACGAACGCACAGGCCGCGTCCATGGCCCCACCCGAACAGCTCGTATCCGTCCCCAGATAGCCGACGTCGACCGATACAGCCGACCGCGGCACCGCGAACGTACCGGTCGTGTTCGGGACATAGAACTCACACGCGAAGCAGTGCGAGATGTCCGCGACCTGAGTGCCCGACTGGGCCTGCCCGGCGGGAGCAGTCAGCGTCACCGGTAGCAGGCCCTGGCCAGCCCCGCCCGGCAGCGGCCCGAACGTGACGCCCTGCCCGACGCCGCCGAGGTCGGCGTACTGGTTCGTGATCGTCGTCCCCGGCGCATACCCGTCGAAGTCGACCTTCGTGTCCGCCCACGCCGAACCCGGCACCAGCAGCACCATCATCGCGACAGCCGCCGCAGCCACCAACCGTCTTACGGGCCTCGCTCCCACCGCAACCCGCACCCTACTCCGAGCATCCGCGGCGGTCAACGTGCGGGCCGTCCGAGCCCCGGGGTCATCTCCGCCCTCGCCGCGATCGTTGCCACGTTGTCCTCGAGGAACAGCAGGATCAGGCGTTAGCCAGCACGCGGTGTCGTCACGCTCGCTTTGCGCCAGCGGAGCGGTCGTCTCGACGACGCCCTCGTGCGCGGTTCTCAGGTTCGACGAAAGGGCCGTAGCGGAACGAGTCGGTCGACTGAGGGCTCGTAGCGCTCGACACCCAGCACGAGCTCGGTCAGGACCGCGGTCAGCGGCGCGTCACGAGCGATCAACTCGTGCAGGCGGGTGTGGCAGGCCACCAGCTCGCGGGCACGCAGCGCGTCGCACTCGGCACGACGCAGCGCAGCAGCTGAGCCGTCAGAAACGACCGGCGATTCCGGAGCCTGGATTGCCATGGTGAACCAACGACCGTCAGACGGCCACCCCTCGACCTTTATCGCCGGGCGTGGACGTACGGAGGACGTAACCTCACGCATCGAATGGTCGCCCACTGCGCAAACAAGGCGACCGCCCGGCTCATTGACGGCGCCGAACTCGACGCCATTTGTCAACAGGTGATGGCCGAATACGGCTTCTTCGCCAAGGCCACCCGGCCGCCGGTCACCCTCATATGGCGCCTTCAGGGCACGCAGATTCCGTACGGCGATCGAGGCTAGCGACACCTGCACCATCAAGCGCCGTCTCGGCCCGTGCCCTGGGGGACTGTGCGCCTTTCCGCGTACTCGTCCGGGAACAACCACACACGTTCGCACACATCACCGCCGGCACCTCGGGGCGCCCGGCATGGACCCGCGGGCACAGGTCGGCCAGAGTCTCCATCGGCGCCGCGGTCGACGCCCCCATTCTCGTCGACATAGGCTCCCTGGGGTCAGCCGCGGCTGGGGCGCCGGAATGAGGATCGCTGCCCACCGCTCGAAGCCAAGCATGAGAGTCGCCCTTGCCGGCCGCCAGACTTCTGCATTGTCGTGTGCGACGCGAGGTCGCACGTTTCGAGTGAACACGCTGGATTGGAGGCTAGGTCGATGACGTAGAGCGTTGTTTCAGGTCCGTGCTCGATGGCCTGTCCCCTCCCTGACGTGCGTCGTCCGACTCCTGGTCGGCGGGGTTCGAAGCTC
>CALAQT010000177.1 GCA_937888775.1 uncultured Actinomycetes bacterium
GGGGATTCATGGTCGTAGCGTCCAGCGAGTCACCCCCAAACGACGAGGAGAGCCGATATTTGATCGGGTCCTTGTACTTGTAGTGACCGTTCACGCGCCCGCCATCGATCCAGATGGTCTCGTTGCTGAACTTGACCTCGGCATTCAGCGTGCTGGGGCACTTCTGCGGCTGCGAGTACAGCCACACCTCGGGCTTCTTTCCCGACGCGTAACCGGCGAGCTCGATCACCGTCGGCCGGCCGACCAGGATGTGCTTTGCCAGCACGACTTTGATCGAGTCGTGCGGAGCCGCCATCGCGGACGGCGCGAACGTGAGGCTGGCCAACCCGGCGACACCGAGCACGATCCAACCTCTAAGATCGGTTCGGTGACGGTTGTTGCCGCGCACAATGTCCAAAGCCTATTACTGAGTGTCCTGATTCGGAAGTTCCAGCGAGGCAGGATGTCGAGCGAGCAGCGAGCTCGCGCGCTCGACTGCCATCGGATTCTTGAATCAGGGCACTAGACGAGCGCCTCGCTGACGCCAGGCAACGCATGTAAAGCGGCGGTCGCGGCATCGACGGTCGACTGTCCCGGCCCTGCCCTGTATGTAACTGTCTCCCTTCGCCGAGTGCCGTCCGGGTACTCAATTTCGACAACGTGCGTGACGGTCTCATCGTGTGACTGCTGCCGAGTGGTGAGATACTTCGCAACTGCCCGTACTGTCTTCGTGGTCACTTTCACCGCGACGATGACGGTCGCGAGTTCGCCGTACCCGCCCACTGGGAGCGGCTCCTCTTCGAGGATCGTTGCATCTGCGCCGGCGTCGTCGTTCAACGCGCGCGCATCAGCCTTTTGAAGGCCGCGGAGGCGTAGGACTAGTCGCTCAGCGGTCATGGGTCCACGCTCCTTCGGGGTTGCGACGGTTCTCCGGGGACACTAGCGCGCTGCCCGCCCTGATCAGCCGCAGCTTGCTTTGGCGCGCGGTCGAGCGCAGCAGCGTCACCTTCGTGGCGCCCATGGGATGTGGTTGGTGCTCTGTACCGTGCGAGAGGATCGACCACCGCGACACCTCGCACCTCAACGGAGGCCGTCAGGCTCGGGCGGTGGATCGCGTAGCGCGCGCGGCCTTGGGTTTCCGCGGAGATCGTGAAGTCCTCGTTGCGTGTGACATCAACGTTCGCGTTGGAGAGCTCGAGGAAGCTGTCTTTCTGCTTGATGCCCAGCGCTACAGAGCCTTTCATTCCGTCACAGCGAGTCGACGATCGAGGTCCTGCCTGGCCCGTGATTGTGATCTGGTCTGGTCTGATACGTACCCGGCTCGCAGGTCAGGACTCGGAGGGTCCCGGCCCAGGCGTCCGATGCGGAAGAAGCCCTCAGCGGACTCTGCGCGGATGTGGGCTCGGACCCCGCTCGTGTACGCCAGCAGCGGCGCACGCGCTAGAGGGGCGACTTTCAGCCTGATGGCGTGGACGGCGCACGGTTGTTCAAGCGGCGGCGGCGTGGACCGAGGTGTTCTCCGAGTACTCGTCGCTCCTCGTGTCCGCGCCCGATCGGCTAGGTGGAATCGCGGCGCGCGTCAAGTCCACGGAACAGCAGCTCGGCCGCGAGCGAGAGCAAGACGCCAGCAAAGAGAAGCGCCCCGTCATGCACGGAGGTCATCCAGAAGGGCGCTTCGATCACTGCATCCGCCGAACAGTCGGTACTCAGACCTGCGGTGGCCCCTTCGCAGCGCCAGGAGAACAAGCCCTGTGTCGGTTGGGGTCTGCTTTCTACTGGGTTCACGTCACTGTCGAGCGTGGCGACCCCGAGCTGAGCAGTCGGACGAGCCTGCACTGCGCGGTCGAAAGCGGCCACGCGGTCGAAGATGCTCGCGCTTGAGAGCGAATTCGGCTTCCGCTCAAGCTGGAAATGTGCTCGTTCCTCTGCGTATATGGCGTTGCGGCCGACTAGAGCCGGCAGGCGAACCCAGCATGATCCGACACTTCGCGTCGAGACTATCGGCGCGGTGAACTCGTAGGCAACGCAGAGGTCGCACGCTCCGGCTTGCTAGCTTCCGTCCATGACCAGGGCATCTCTGCGGGCAACGATCGCCCTTGCCGGGCTCATAGCGGGCTTTGCAGTGTTTTCTTCCGGCGCTGGCGCGACTGGGCCGGCAAGGATCGTTCTCGGCGCCAAGGCGTTCGCGCCGATGGGCGCGGGCTTCGGGACGACCAGGCCGACGGAGATCTTCAACGGTGGCGATCCCAGTGGGTTGGTGCAGGACATCACGTGGAGGCACTGGGGCTCCTCGTCCGCGACGGCTACGGGCAGGACGTCAATCTTCAAGCCCCACGGCGGTTACTATCCGCGCCTGGTCACGGCTGAGTTGAAAGCGTCGAAGCTCGGGCACTGCACTGCTCACGGCCCGCTGGCCTACACACGACTCGAGGCCCGTGAGCCGTCGCGCCCTGGCGGACCGCTCGGGAAGTGGTTCCTGTGGAGCGGCCAGAAGAGCATCTGCGTCGCCCCTTAGCAGGCGCGCCCGCCGAAGGCCCTGACGGACCCGGGCCAAGCGTCCGATAACGGAACGACCAACGTACGCGAGCGAACCCCTGCGCCGCGGGGCGCTGCCGGCGAGGTCGCCCCGCGTCCGTCAGCCGTGAACGGCGAGAACAAAGACGGCCAGTCGTCCTGGCACACCCGACCGGTCGAGCTCGACTCGCTCGGGCTCGCGGCGTTGGGCACCAACGCGACGCGCCAAGCCCTGCGATGCTGGATTCGTCACCTCAACGTCGAGGACGACCGAACGGAGATCCGTGGTGGAGGCGACCAACTCCATCATTGCCTCCACTGCAGCGCTGGCTATGCCCCGACCCCGTGCCGCGGGGACCAGCCAATAGCTCAACTCCCCGACCGGA
Source organism: uncultured Actinomycetes bacterium (assembly GCA_937888775.1). The sequence goes on from CALAQT010000177.1 coordinate 2,880, forward strand.
GCGTCGTCTGCAACGATCGCGTCGCAGGTCGTCGCGGGCGATGCGTGCCCGGGCATTCGCAGCGCGACTTTGCCGAGCGCCTTGACAGCGATGAACCTCTGCCGCGCTCCGGGCCGAGGATTCTCACGCTCTCAGGCCTGTCGGTGCGCGGTGTCGATCCGCAATGGCAGAGTGAGCGCGGGCTCGGAGCTTGTCGGGGCGGATACTCCGGTGGCAGTGCGTTCGTCTGCTCTGGAATGCAGCGCCGATCGAATCGAGCAGTGGGCACGGTTGGCTATCTGAGCGCTCAGCGCTCCGGGACGGGTGCGTAGGATCGCTGACGGTCAGCCTGAAAGCTTTCCGCTGGCAGCTTGATAGTGCGAGGACGGCAGGCTGCAGCCCTTCGCGTTGACCGACACGCTTCCCGTGATCAGCTTGGCGGTCGCTACCGTGCCGGTGACGTTGACGCCGGCGGACTTCAGGAATGTGTGTGTGCCCGCCCCCGTGCCGGAAATGATGTTGAGCCTCGCGTGGTTCCAGTTGTAGGAGCGGGTGAAGCGGTAGCGCCCATGCGTGCTCTCGAGCTTGGCGCCGGGAAAGCCGAGGAGGAGTTCGGACACCGAGGCACTGCCGCCCGCTGGGCATACGATCAGCACGCCGGAGGCCACGACCGCGGACCCCGGACGCCCTGCCTGGATCTGTTTCGCCGTCTTCGTGACAAGCGTGATCGAGAAGTGGCTGTGCGAGACGTAGAAGAACACGGTGCGTGGCTTGGGGGCGACAGCCGCGATCGCCACCGAACTCAACGCGGCCACGCCGACCGCCACGATGAGCCCGCTTAATCGAGACCGCATGCCCGTGACGCTAGGGTGCGGTCACGCTCACGTCAAGGCGTGATCGCTCGGCGCGCCCGCTCGCGCGATCACGGTTTCTCCCCAGTTCTGATCACCGATCACCACCGCGTCCGCTGAGGGCGTCCGGTTACGACGCCGGGCGCGTCTCAATACCCAAGGTCAACCGAGCAGTGCCCTCAGGGCCAGGAGGCTCTGTCAAGCGGCTCGCTCGGACCGCACGCCGGCTCAGGGTTTGACCGGTAGGGATCGTTCGGCCATGCACGATTGCTACGGAGGCGTAGCAGTCGCGTGGAGCAGGGTGTCTGCCACACGAGGTTGAGCGAACACGATGCTCGACTGCGGCGCAAACGCTCACGCTCTCGCTCCACCTGCCGAGCGGCTGGTCCATCGGGCGCGACCGCCCGCACCTGCTTGCGTCCGCAGCAGCATTAGTCGGGCGGCAGGCGAGCGCTCCCGCGTCACTCGGACCAGTAGTGCGGTGAGCGCCTGACCCGGCGACAGCATTTGCTCAGGGCCAGTGCAGATGTCGGCGTCGAGAAGCGTCGCGGCTTTTCCGAGTTGCCTGCTTGCCGAACTGACGGGCCTGTTGGACCGACCGTGCGGTATATGGTCCGGGTCGTGGAACGGTACCTTGGAGGTCAACCGAGCCAGCTGGGATGAGCGGGCAGTTGCTCATGCGGCTTCTCCTGGCTACGCGCTCGCGGCGTTCATCGAGGATCCGGCGTTCCTCAGTCATGTGGTGCGTTTCGACCTCCGGCGGCTTGGTGAGATCAGCGGTCTGCGGGGTGTGCACCTTCAGTGCCACATCGGCACGGACACGATCTCGCTGGCCCGCCTGGGTGCTCGCATGACGGGCCTTGACCTTTCCTCGGCGTCGTTGACGCAGGCCCGCCGGCTGGCTGCACAGGTTGGCACGGAGGTGGATTTCGTCGAGGCGGACGTATATCGAGCGGTGCTGGCGCTCGGCGGGAACGCGTTTGACCTCGTATTCACTGGAATCGGCGCGTTGTGCTGGCTGCCGTCGGTCCGTCGATGGGCCGAGGTCGTCGCCGAGCTGCTTGTACCTGGAGGGCGGCTATTCATCCGGGAGGGCCACCCGATGTTGTGGACGCTTGAAGACGATCGAACCGACGGTCTGCTGGTCGCCGACTATCCATACTTCGAGCGGCACGAGCCGACTGTCAACGACGACCCAGGTACCTACGTCGAAACCGACGCGACGTTCGATCACAACCTTACGCACACGTGGAACCATGGTCTTGGTGAGATCGTCACCGCGCTGATTGAAGCGGGGATGGAGATCGCAAGTCTCGTTGAGCACGACAGCGTGCCCTGGGACGCGCTACCGGGCCAGATGCAGCGGGACGACCTCGGCGAATGGCGGCTGATCGACCGGCCCTGGCGCCTGCCACACAGCTACACCCTGCAGGCGATCAAACGCGGATAGCTCTGAGCAGCAACAGCAGTACTGCTCAGCATCGTCAACCACAGCGCCGCTTGGGAACGAACGCGAGCACCTCAATTGACAAACGGTCGGACTTCAGTTGCCGGGCGTCATGCAGCAGAGATCGTCGGCGACGGCGGCACGGCCGTCTCAGCAGGGGAACGCTCAGCGAGCGATGCGCGGGAATGCTGGTGCGAGGGTCCTGCTGCAGCC
>CALAQT010000178.1 GCA_937888775.1 uncultured Actinomycetes bacterium
CAACAGCCAGAATTCATGCCATTGGTACGAGACTTGCAGGAGTCACCACTAGGTCTGACAAGTCCGGTCAGTTGGATCGTGAGGCGGCTGCCCTCCTCGCGCAGGTTGAGCGCGAAGAGAACGACGACCGAGCAAGATTCCCGTCGTCCTGATGCCATCTGGCGCGGCGCTTACGCCGCGCAGCCGACTCCGGGAACCACTAGCCCGGTCATCCGGCCCGAGTGTCGGACCGAGATACCCTCGTCAAGCTCCTCCTCCTCGATTGCGGCCACGAGATCCGCGCCGACCTGACGGCTCCTTGCCATCGCCGGCGCCGCGCGCCTGCTTAACAGCGAACGCGGTCGCGCCGACGTCCCGGCGTAGTCGACGCCTAGCTCAAGCGATGAAGTACTGGCTGTTGCTTCAGTCCCGCCGGCCAAGATCGCTCGCTTGTGGTTCCGCGTGGAAGCACGCGCCGGCACCTCACGCGCGGAGGTCGAGAACTCCGTCGCGGACGGCGCTCCTGTTCTCCCAGAGTGCAAGCGTCCGGACTTGTCCAACCCTCAGTCTTTGCTCGCTTGTGCCTTCGCCCAAGAGCAGTCGTCCGCGACAGACGCCCCCGACGCACGAGAGCAACGAAAAGGAGGCGCGGGCGCCACAACAGTCCCGGCCGCTCGCGTTCGCCCGATTCGCGAGCAGGGCAACGGGATCGTGGGCGTGAGCTTTGCGCCTGATCTCTTGGTTCGGTCTTCGGGCTTGTCAGCTGTCGTGGTGTCCGACGTGGTTGAGTGCGGTTTTGATCGCGGCGCTCGGCTCGGTCACGGTCCCGATCGGGAGCGCGTGTCCGTAGAGGTCGTCGCCGGTGGCGGCGCCTTCTTTGGCCCGTTCGCGGCTGGCGATGTGTTTGGGGATGAGCCAGAGGTTGGTGCCGGGCTTTGCGAGCCATGCGAGGATTTGGGTGTTTTTGCTGGCGAGTAGTAGGTAGGTGCGGGTCAGGGCGGTTGGTCGGAGCACATGTGGCTTTTCGGGGGTGCGGCGGTTGCGGTGGTCGCCGGTGTTCTGCGCGCGGTCGTGGGACGGGGCGTTGTTGATGGCGCGCGCGATGGTCACCGCCAGCAGCGTCGGAGTGGGGACGTCTGATCAGTCGCATTGGTCAAGGCGCGCGCAGGCGCTGCTCGCACCGTTGTTGCATGCCGCCGCGGTCAGCGGCCGCGGTGTCGGCGAGGTGGTGGATTGGGTGATGTGCCACGAGCTCGACGAGCCCGGGATGCTGCTCGAGCAGCACGGCTCGCCGTTGGCGGTCAGTGTGCTGGTCGGGTTGGCGAACACGGAGGCGCGGGAGCGCTCCTCGATCTTCTCCGCCGCCGCCGACGCGCTGGACGCCTACAGCTCCCAGGCCGCGCTGGTCGCCTCCGGGCCGCCGAACTTCTTCGCGGAACGGTTCGCGGTCTCTCGCGACACCGTGTACATCCACGCGCCGGGTGAGCATCAGGCCGCGGTCGCCCCGCTGGTCTGCGGGCTGCTGTCAGAGATCCGCCGCGCGACCTACGACGCGCACCGCAACGGCTCGCTTCGGGGGCGGGTGTTGTTCGCGCTGGACGAGGTCGCGAACATCGCTCCGCTTGGCGAGCTGCCGCAGATCGCCTCAGAAGGCGGCGGCCAAGGCCTCTCGCTCCTCGCCGCCCTGCAGGACCTCAGCCAGGCCCGCGCCCGGTGGGGTCCAGCCGCCGACGGATTCCTGACCCTGTTCGGCGCAAAGCTGATCCTCCCCGGGATCGCCGACGCAAAGACGCTTGAGACGATCTCGCTCGCGCTCGGCGAATATGACCGGCAGGTCGTCTCCCACACCCGGTCGCGGGTTCCTGGGTCGTTTGCTTCGCAGCGAAGCCAGACAGTGTCGACTCAGCGCCAGCGGGTGCTCTCGCCGGGCGAGGTCGCGAACATCCCCGCCGGCCGCGGCTTGTATCTCGACGGCGTCGACTGGCGGCTGCTGGCCCTCACCCCCGCGCATCGCGACGAGCCGTGGAAGTCGCTCACGCAGGTGCCGCGCGGATCCGCGCCGGGTGAGCCCGGGAGCCTGCTGTGAGCGTCCCGACGGCGGGGACGTCTTGGGACGTCTTGATCAGCACTGCCAGTGCGTACAGTGTATTGCTGTCGACGGGGCATCTTGGGGGACGTCTTGGAGCGGGGACGTCCTGGTGCTGACGGTCGCGAAGATCACCGCGGGGGGAGCGGTCGGCTACGCGGAGTATCTCGACGGACGGTCACAACCGGCGGAGCTGGGCGACTATTACCTCAGGGACGGGGAGCGGGTCGAGGCGGCGGGACGGTGGGCGGCGGGCGCGGTTGCCGTTCGCTGCGACCCGGATCAGCCGGTCGGCGGCGAGGCGTTGCGCGCTCTGATGGCGGTCCGACGCCCGGACAGCGGCCTGCCTCTTCGTCGGGTGGGCGGGAATGGTGAGGCTGTTGCGGCGCTTGACGCGACCTTCTCTGCACCGAAGTCCGTCAGCGCGGCCTGGGCCCTTTCAGGCGGTGAGTTGCGGGAGCGGATCGAGCGTGCGCACGAGCAGGCGATCGACCGCGCGCTCGCCTACAGCACCCGGATGGTGCCGATGATCCGCGAACGGGTCGACAGCAAGACTGTCATCCACGCGAAGGCCGGGGCGCTGGTCGCGACGAGCTGGCGGCACACGACCGCGCGCGCGGTCGGCGGCCGGCCGCCCGACCCGCAATTGCACTCCCACGTGCTGCTGCACGGAGCGGTGCGGCGTGATGGCCGGATCGTCGCGATCGACTCGCGCTCCTGGCTGGTACACCAGCGCGAGGTCGGCGCGGCGTATCGCACCGAACTCGCCCACGAACTTCTCCAGGTCGGGTTCGGGATAGAGCGAGGAACCGGGCGCGGAGGCAGGTACTTCGAGATCGAGGGAGTCCCCGGCCGTCTGATCGACCGGTGGTCCAGTCGCCACCACCAGGTCAGAGCCGTGATCGACGCACGTCTGCGCCACAAGCAGTCGGCGTTGGAGGCGATCATCGCTAGCGGCGCCCAGGACGCGCAGCGAGCGGCGGTGCGGCTTGAGCGGCTTCGGCGGTGGGGCCAGCTGGCGCCCAGGGAGGACCGGGCGGTCGCCGCATTCACCCGCGACCGAAAGCAGCTCGTCACCCGTGGCGATCTCGACAGGCACTGGGCGCAGACGGGGCGGGCGGTCGGGTTCGACACCCGAGAGGTCGAGCGGCTCCGCTCGCCGCGACGGTCGCTGGAGCCGGCCGGGGATCGCGAGCTGCTTGGGCGCTTGACAGAGTTCGACGCGACGTTCAACGACCGCGAAGCGCGCGCCGTCGCGCTCGAGGCGTCCACCGGTGCCACGATCCGCGCGTCGCTTTGGAGCCTTCACGAGCTGCGCTCTAGAGATGAGCTGCTGGCGCTGCTCGACGGCCGCACCACCACCCGCGCACATCGACGCGCCGAGCAGCGAACCGTCACGCTTGCCGAACAGCTCGCCGGCGCTCTCGTCACACCAATCCGGCCCGAGCTGGTCGAGGCGCAGACCGATGCGCTCGACGCACAGTTACAAGCCAATGGGGGGGTGCTCGCCGACGAGCAGCGCGAGGCTGTCCAGCTGGCGTGCGCTGACCGGCGGCTGGTGCTGGTCGAAGGACAGGCGGGCACCGGTAAGAGCACCGCGCTCGTCGGGGTCTCCCGTGCACATCAGGCCGACGGCCGCCAGATCGTCGTTACGAGCACGGCTGCGCTCGCGGCCGAGCGGCTCGCGCGCGAGCTCACCGCCGCCGGCGTTAACGCCATCCCTTATTCCACTGTCGGGTTGCACGCCGCGCTGGCTGCGGGTCATATGACGCTCGATCCAGGCACGACCGTTATCCACGACGAAGCGGCACTCGCGTCTACCCGCGAACAACACCAGCTCCTCTCAGCGGTCCAGGCGTCTGGGGCGAGGTTGATCGAGGTCGGCGACCCCGGCCAATCCCTGGCGGTCGGCGCCGGCGGCCTGTGGCCGCACCTCGAACAAGCCGCCCAGGACACCCAGGCGCTTGTTGTCCTGAAGCGCAACGTGCGCGCCCGCGACCCCGCCGACCGCCGCGACCAGAGCCGCTTCCGCAACGGACAGCAACAGCGCGCACTGGCCGGCTACGCCGATCGCGCTCGCGTGACGATCCACCCCGAGCAGCGCCACGCCGAGGACGCAGCGCTCGAGGCCGCGCACCGTCACCGAGAAGCCGGCAAGCAGACACTTGTGATCGCGCAGACCTCGAACGAGCATCTCGATGAGCTCAACGCCCGCGCGCAGGCGATCCGCTCAGAGCACGGCGAGCTTGGCGACGGCTCCCTCGCGATCACCGGCAAGCCCTACCAGCTACACGCCGGCGACCGCGTCCAGATCCGCCGAACGATCCTTCACCGTGATTTCGGGCAGCTCCGCAACGGCGCGACCGGCGACATCCTCGACGCCGACCCCGCGCGCGAGCTGCTCACACTGCGCCTTGCCGACGAGCGGGAGCTGACGCTCGACCGCGCGCAGATCGACCGCGCGGACATCCGCCTCTGCTATGTCCAGCATCCGTTTCCCGCCCAAGGACAAACGACCGACACCACGCACGTCATCGTCGCCCAGCACGCCACGCAGGAAGGATGCTACGTCGCGCTCACCCGCGCGAGCCACAGCACGCACATCCACGCAAGCCTCGAACAGCTCGACCCCGACGACCAGGAGGACCCGCTGCTCACACTCGCGCAACGGATGAGCCAGTCAGAACCAGATGTGCCATCGATCCGCACTCCGCTCGCGCACGAGAACGAGATCGAGGAGCAACTCGCCCGTGAGCTGGCCGACCGCCCGCCAGTGATCGACAACCACCGCCAGCTCGACCAACCCGAGGGCAGCATCGAAATGTCAGACAAGGACGGCCAAGACCCGCGGGAGCGCGGGAGCGCATCCGCATCTCCAGGCGTGATCGCTGTTCTCGGACCGCGACCGCACACGGCCGACCCGAGCCTCGCCGCATGGGAGCTCGCCGCGAACGCGATCCAGCAGTACCGGACCGCCTACAACATCGCACCCGACGAACCCGTCCTGCTCGGACCGACGCCCGCCGCCGGCGAGTTCCAGCAACGCTACGACCGCCGTCAAGCAGCCGCCGCAGTGCTCGACGCCCTCGACAAGCTCGAGCGTCCGGGCTTTCGACGCGGACTTGCGAATGAGCGCGTCGAGACGCCGCATATCGCCCGCAACGAGCCAGGACACGAACCAGCTGTCGGTTGGGAACCGTGAGCCACGCAGGTTGGCCGTGGAGCCTGGGAGGCGCCCGTGCTCGGGTTCAACAGTTTCCGATCGTTGTCCAGGAAATTGATCTCCGCGCGCGAGGAACCGTTCCCGAGCAAGGACGCGAGGGCAATGTGACGATTTCCGCGCGCGTATAACTTTGCAGTACCAACCAACCGAACCATCTGTCCTCTCTCCGATCACCGCGCGCGATCTCCCGGCCGGGCACGGACGCCCGGCCCAACCTCCGCGCGCGACCACAACGACAGACACCTCAGCCACCGCATCCACCCTCGCTGCCGGCCGTTCGACCACGACACGCGGTCACGTCCACGTTAGACCTAGCGCCCAAGGCACACCGGGACCCCGGACAAGGCTCCGACACAAGGCAGCTAACCGCGACCGCCGCAACCACGCGTTTGCACAAGCGCGCCGCTTGGCCCGATCGGATCAAAAGCGAGGGCGTCCGGATAACTGTGTAGGCGGGTGATGGGTAGGTTAACGGTTACTCCG